>JBPCSC010000180.1:0-12163 GCA_051007495.1 Methylococcaceae bacterium
TGTGTCTGTTGTCCGAACAGGTGCATACTCCAGGTGCCAATCCCTTTTTGCCGCTGGAAACCCCGGCCAAACTCCCCCAATGGGATTTTGATGAACATACCCGATCGGCGCTGGTCATGGCCGGTCTCGGGATCGCTTATCTGGTATCAGGGTACACGCTGGAACGCGCTGAAATAGACGAGGTCATTGAGCATGGAAGGCATGTCGGCAATTTACCCATCGAACTCTATGCAGACGAAATAAGCCCTTTGTTCAGGCATTTCACTCATGGCGAACACCAAACCCCATTACTGAGTTTTACACCCAATTACTTTGAAGAACTGGAAAACAGGCATCGTATTGAATTGATCCGTCTGATACGCAAAAACTACCTGTTGCCCATTATGATGCAACTGGAGTATGACCCGGAAGGAGAGATTAAAATTAATGGTCTGCTGGGGTTGCTGTTTGCCACCAGCGATAACGAAATGGGGCAGTTGATTGTTGAACATGTCCAAAGGTGGTCGGAGTTATTCAAAATTCCAGAGACGCTCATCCGTGATTATATCAATCATAACACTGAAACCACAGAAATACTGCCGTATCTCAATACATTCAGTCCCAAGACAAGTTCCAGCAGCACCCTTGTCGATCATACCCAATGGCACATTTATTTTAACGATCTGGAACAACTGACAGCCAAGTCCTACATCACTGATTCGGAAATACAACATTTGCATAAAAAAACCGATGAACTGCTGGAAGTAATCAATAGAATTGAAACCTATAAATTTCAGGATCAACTCATTAAGTGGCTGACTCTCCACACCCCGTACAAACAGACACAGATCAAGATCTACGACGATTTCATCCAGTTGCGTCAGGAAGGAATAAGAAAGCTGCTGGAACTGATGCGTAGCCTTCAAACTGGCAAACCCGATGAGGGTGTGCAGTTATCTCTGGCGCAATGCCTGGAACAGGTTCTGGCCCTGTCCAAACTTGAAAATCTGGCCAAACCCGAAGAAGACGAGATATTTTTCAGCCTGGACGGGCATACCTTCAAGTTTAATGCAGCCACATTCAGACAACTCATGAACCGCAGTCGAATGACCTTACTGCTCAGAAACTTCATGCAGGCACACAATCAGAATGATGGTTGGGTTTTTTTCGATCGCGATAAAACACTGACCGATCTTGAGATGAATGCAGGCAACGAAGGAGCCATACTGTTTGCCGGCAAGGGCAGGGTAGATGGAAGGCTGACCCGAGTTGCCTTTGACCAATATGTCAAACCTGGGCTTTTGAGTTTGTCAGATAATATTGAAAAACTACCCATAGCATCGGAAGAGAAATTACGCTTTGAGGATTTTCTGGTAAGAAATCTACTCATTTATGCCGATCGCTATGCTTCAGCGTACACCGGTTATTTCAGGCAGCTTGATATACGGGTAGATTCTGCCTGGTCACTCAAGTTCATACTCCAGCAGTTACAGACACCTGATTCACCTTTGCTGCAAACCCTGCTCTCCATCAAGGAGAATACTCAACTGGATGTGCCGGCGGGGATTCATTTCCAGGCCATACGGGAAAAACTGGCCGTATTCAAATTCATACAACGACTGATGGCCGATCAGAATGGGGTGTATCAGGAATTTGGCAAATACCAGTTATTGATGTTGCAAATGCAGGCGGAACTGGACAATACCGGTACAGCAACGGACATGGGCATTAAGAAAGACGAAATGCCGGGCGCAGGATTGAAATCAGCCTTGTCCCCATTGGGACGCGTATCCCTGGGTGTATTGCTCAATGAGGACACCTCCTATTTACGGTTAGTCAGCACCTGGTTGCAAAACGCCGGCATCACAGATTTCTGGCAAAAACCATTTCTGGCTCCAGTACTGGGTGTGCGTGATCTTGGACGTGTGGAGATTAGCCAGTCTGTTCAGGGTATATGGAAGGATATCTGGAGCAGTAATGTACAAGGCCTGTTGCCGCGCTTTCCGCTCAATCGGATGGGGGATAAAGACTCCGAACTGACACCGGCCGACCTTATCAGGGTATTACATCCAAAAGAGGGCAGTTTCTGGATGCCTTTCAATCGATATCTGGCCGGTCTGTTTCGTTACTCTAACGGAAAATGGGCCAAGCGGGAGGAACTCATGGATGTCTTGAATTTACCCTCGTTGATGCTTAATCATCTCAATATAATTCAGAACATCACCTCGACGCTGTGGGATGAAGCTGGAAATCCAAAGGCAATGCAATTTATGGCGCGTTCAGAACTACTGCCCAAGGCTCAAACCGGACAGAGTTCCGGGGTAGTGAAACCTTCCTGGTTGGCGTCGGTGCTTGCTTCTGCCCCGCCACCGCAACTGGCTTCGTTGGCGTATTTGCGTTGCGGCAATTCTTCCTTGATTGGTTTTAATCAGCAACCCGCCTGGCAAAAGTTTTCTGTAGAGTGGTGGAATAACCCACCCGCATCGGTTGGGCTGGAATTCAGGGAAGAAGACCCGGCCTCCCGAACTCATGCTGATCTGGTAGTATCGGATTCATCCTGGAATTTTCTGCGTTTGATCATGCAGGCTGATCAGTCCAATACGGGCTATCAGTATCGTTGGCATTTGTATCATCCTGTCTGGCCTGATCAGCATTTTGCCATGATATTCAGTTTTCAGACCAGCCCCTATGAACCTTTTCAAACGGCAGCGGGCATAAAACCATGGCAATAGACTCGAATACCCGATCAAGGGGGGTATCTCGCACTATATGGCTGGTTCAGCTGGTATTGTTGTCTGCCTGCGCCAGCAGCAGGCCTGAGCCTCCACCCCCTTTGAGTCTTTCCATTACCAGCCAATATACCACCAATGCCGGTAAGCTTTTTTATATGGTAGTGCGTTCGGTCAACGAAAAGCAGTTTATAATAGACAATTACACCGACGTGGCCGGTAAGGCTTTTATGGATCCACCCGATGCAGCACAGTTGGGCATATATTCAATAATACCTGGTGATGATAGTGTTATTGAATTAAAACAACCGGCTCAAAATGGTTTGGTGGGGGTTTATTTCCTGTTTACCCAACCCGGTCTTCAGTGGAAAAAGATACTGTCTCCCCCCATAGCCGAACGGTATGATATTAGTTTTACAGGTGGCAGTCAGGTGAGCCTGTTGCCTCATCGGTCGTTCTGGTCACGTTTGTGGCCTTTTTAATCTTATTTTTCAGGTGATGTTCAATGATTAAAATCAAATTTGCACATGTACTGCTCAGAATGAGTCTGTGCCTTTGGGTGACTCAAACTTACGCATTGCAAACCGGTACATTGGCCCCTGCCTGCCTTATGAAAACGTTTGACGAGGGCAAACCACTGGATATTGAGGCTTATCGTGGCCGTGTGGTGTATATGGATTTCTGGGCCTCATGGTGCGGGCCTTGTTTGCAGTCCATGCCCTTCATGGATGATATGCAGCAACGCCTGGGTCACCGTGGTTTAAGTGTCATTGCATTGAACCTGGACGACGATGTAAATGATGCCAAAACTTTTTTGAAGCAACATCCCAATACTCTGCAAATAGCCCGTACGGAGGATGGATCCTGTCCAGAACGCTATGAAGTTCAGGCCATGCCTTCGTCTTTTCTGATTGACCGTAAAGGGATTATTCGTCATATCGAGTTCGGCTTCAAAAAAGGGGGATCTGCTGAACTCCTGAAGCGTGTTGAATCTGTACTGGCAGAATAGTCCGGTAGTTGTTGGATCATGTATGCCGAGACACTGAATATCACTCTGGACATACTGTCCGGCCAGCAGGTAATTCGTATACCGGGAGGTGATATTCAGTTGCTTGAACTCGACATGAAATCCTATGGGTTTTCTGGCCACGTCGGGTTCAAAGTTCATCTGGACTCGGAGGAGGATAGTGTTTTTGATGTTTTGACCGGCACTGAGGTAATCGAATTAAAATTGTCGGTTATCGGCAGTCGAGATCAGGATGAACTGGATTGGCCAGCGACCCTCAGACTGACGGCACGACTGACTGAAACCCGTATAAGCGATTTATTCATGGCCAGAGAGTATCGTCTGTTTTTTGCAGATGCCGCCTCGGTATTATGGAAGCAGCATTATCCTTTGGCCTTGCTTGCAGACGGCAAAATGTCTGATCTTATCAAGGCGCACCTGACTGACGGTATTAGTGTTGATACTCACTGGGCAGTCCTGGACTATACCCTGCCTGTTTTATTTCTTGGAACCGGAGCAGATGGTGCTCGGTCCAGCTTTTATGATTTTATAATCTGGTTTACTCACAGCGAGGGTGGTCATTTTTATCTGGATTATGCAAAAAACAGTTATATCTGGTCTGACCGAAAACCCGCAGCAGGCAAAAAACAGATCTTGCGCAATCTGTACATGGATAATACCTTGACTCAACTGCCCATACTTTCCCGCGCCAGCATCAATGTTCTGAATACTGACAGCAGTCTGGCCCGGAATCAAGTGATACCTATGGCTCATGCTGTGGCCGGCATACGCCGGGATCGGGTATTCAGAACCCCTTTGCTGGATCGGTTTATGGGGTATGTTGAACGTGAGACCAGTCGCGTGAGGGAAGGTAAAAAATGGCTTGAACTGGTGTTAAAGAAATTTCCGCCATTCTCTTTCATGCCGGGTTTTCTCATGGCGGTGGATAAAAAATCCGAATACCGCATACGCAGAGTATTGTTCAAGGCGACCGGGTTGGCAGATTCAGACCGTGTGCGCCATGATGTCATGTCGGAATATTCCATCGAAATGGCAGCAGAACTGGAAGATGTGGCGGATGCCGTTCAGGTTTTACCGGGCTATGTCAAGCCGGGTTATCCGTGTACGGTTGAGGGGGTGGTGGTTTGCCAATCCGGTCAGGATGGTGACAGAACCTATGTATTCAGTAGCAATGAAAAAACTTCTGAATATTTTTATGATGTCAGGATTCCTCTCTGGAATCAAACCATTAAAATTCCTTATTCCCCACACCCTTTGACCGGGCAACTGTACGCGCCGGCGTATCGTGATCAAAAGGTGCTGGTTGACCTTTATTTTGATCGTGCTGAAATCAGGTGTTATCTGGACTGGTCTGAAGCGGCGCGACTGCCGCTGGATACATTGGGCAATCAGATAGTTCTTGGCAAGAACCAAACCAGCCAGACCCTGGTTAAACATCTCTATACTGATGATAAACCTGAATTCAGCATAACCCGTATTTCAGGAAGTCAGTGTCAACTCCTTAAGTTCAGTAATGGCAACATACTGATTCAAAACAGGGAAGAAGAAAGCTCCAGCCAGACGGAAGAAAAGTTTGACCTGACTCCCAAGGTGGAGGAATCCCGGACGGAATTAACTCAATCATCCCAATCGGCCAGTGCAGATACGACTGAAGTTTTTGGTCAGTCCATGGGTAAGCTTAATGCCAAACTGGATGTGGCTATAAGTGAAACACGGGCCAGTCTGGATGCAATGCAGACTGAACTGGAGTCCAGAGTCGATGAAATAACTGCCGATATACAGGCGGCACTGGGGGGATTATCCAAACCCACTCATGTACTCAAGGCCACTGTACAAGAGGCCAAATCTGAATTGCTTGCGCTGGCCAGGTTTTAAGTGCGCGGTATCCTGATTCTTTATTTATTGCCATGAATGTCACGAACGTATCCCGCCCAATTATATGATTTTGAGTATATATTCATGAGTGAGTTGAACTTAAAACAAAAACTCAACAGCTTTGCGGGAAAAGTGGATCAGTTCGTTTCCGGAATTGAAGAGGCGGCAGGGTCTGTACGGTCTGAACTCAATACTATGAGTGATGGCGTGACAACAAAATTGAAACAGATACGCCCCCGTGTTGAAGACCTGGAAAAGAAAATAAATGGATCCATGGAAGATGTCAGCAAAAAAATCACTGAGCTAAAACCCAGGACTGAGTCAGGGGAGGGGGTATGAATCCGTGGAATAAACTGGATGACATGAACAAAAAGATAGGCAGTAGCCGCGCTGATCTGGATACCCGTTGGAACCAGTTGACGGCACAGATGACCGGGATTGGTACTCGTGTGGATAAACAGTTGGCCGAACTTAAAGCGACGCTGGAGGGTAAAACCCAGCCTGTTACCATTGAGTTGGATGGGTGCAGCGCGGATGTGCAGAAACGTCTGGATGATGTACTGGGCCGTATTGATGCAGCGGAAAAACAAGGCCATTACGGCATTCCTCTGGAGCAAACCGAAGCACTTAAAGGACAGGTAAACCAACTTGGAGGAATGGTGAAGTCGCAAATAGACGGTGTTCGGGAAACGCTGCTAAGCAGCGTAAACCCTCTGGAAACCCAAATAGCTACCCAGCAGGAGCACCTGAAAGCCTTGCTGGAAGACACCAAATCCCGGTTGGATAGTCTGGAAAATACGTTCATGCCGCCTCTGGATACCTTGGCGACTGAAGTCGATGCTGCAATCAAACAGATCAAGCAAATGGCTTTGGCTGGAATACTGCCGGTGGAGCAGCAGGTGAATACCTTGAAAACCACATTGACAGCCAGCCTTAAACCCATACTCACCACCCTGGAAACCACTGAAAAAGAGGTATTGGAACAACTGGATTCAATCAGGGAGGACGTAGGGGGCGGCCTGGACGTGGTTGAAAATCAGCTTAAGGCTCAGGCCGATACGCTCAAAGCCAGTATAAAATCAGCCATGGATGCCGTGGATGAGGCTGAAAAAACCGTGCAGGGAATTGTCAAAACCACTACTGATTCACTGGAGTTGCTGGTCGATGGCGTGGTGGGGCGGGTGGATAGCCTCAGAGAGGGGATTAAGGCCATGGTGGCCCAAACCCAGGAAACGGTGCAGGGGTTACTCGATAAGGTGGGTGATTTCAAGGAGAAAGTACTCATGCCTTTCTCATTGATACAAGAGCAATTCACCCAGTTACAGGATAAATTTGCTGAATTGATGAATACGTTCAAGTCTACTCTGGATTCCGCTTTGGATACCTTGAATGCCATACCCGTAGAGGCCTTGCCCAAACCTATGGTGGCCACTACTACCGGTCTTATAGAAAATGCGACTACCCAGGCGACCGGCTTGATACAGAAAGTGGCCGATCAGGCCAGCCAGCAAATTACCGGTATCAGCAATCAGATAACCAGCCAGATTGAAACGGTAGCGCATCAAGGTCAAACACAGGTTGATACCTTTAAACAGCAACTGCTGCAACAACTGGATCAAATTAAAACTGTAGTGACCGGTCAGGTTGAGCAGGCCGAGCAACAGGCCATGCAACTGGTGACTGCCGCCAGGACTCAGGTGGATACGCTTAAGTCCAGTGCTGTGCAACAGGTAGAAACGATTAAAACGCAAATTACCGGGCGAGTGGATACGGTTACGCAAAAAGGGCAAGAGACCCTGGACTCAGCCAATACCCGAATGCAAGGCCAGATTGACAATCTCCGTGAACGATTGCAAACCGTTCGTAGTGAGGCCGAACGACGGGTATCCGGTACCTCAGACAATAGCCAGGGTTCTCTGAATATAATCCAGGAGAAACTTGAAACCGGTAAAGCCAAAGCTCATGAGGCACTGGATTCATTACACACTCAAATTGAAGAGCAAACTCAGGCACTGGATACGCGGCTTAATACTCAACTCGAAACCATAAAAGCCCGGTTTGAGGAGACGAGTCAGATGGCAGAAGAGCGTATTAAAGATTTGAACGACAGTATTAAAACCCGTATTGATCCCATTAAAACGCGGGTTAATGAACTGGATTTGTCGGCCCCCATCAAGGCCGTGCGAACTCAATCCAACCAGATGTTGAACGAAATGGAAGCGCGGATAAAACAGGAAATCGAGGCGCAAAAAAATGCGGCCAAGGCCAAAGCCCAGTCCGCAAGTCAAGGGGTACGCTCCGAAGTGGATGAAACCCGTAACCGGGTGGAATCCAAAACTCAGTCGATCAAGGATAGATTCAGCTAATATCGAGAGGGGTATTGCTGATGATGGGTATTACATCGCAAACCATTGGTTCATGGCGGCGATAACGTCTTGATCCAGTTCTCCGGCCAAAGACCGCAAACGCAAACGGGATAAAACGTATTCATAACGGGTGCGGAACAAGTCGTTTTCTACCCGGGCTTTTTCCATAACCGCATTCAATATCTCAATAGAACTGCGAATGCCGGCTTCATAGCCTTTGCGATTCGAGATCAGGGATTGTTCTGCCGAATACGCGGCTTTCTCCATGGCTTTGATTTTCGCTGCACCCTGCACTATGGATTGAAACTGTTTTCTGATATTCAGTTGCAAATTGACATGCCCCGCTTCCAGTTGCTGTTCGGCTTGTTGAACCAGTGCCAAAGCCTGACGTATACGCGAATCTACATAGCCTCCATTAAATATCGGTAAAGCCATTTGCACACCAAACTGAGAGGTTTGATATTTCTGGTTAATGGTGTAATTGGCATCACTGCTGGACTGGCTGTACTGGGCATAAAGATCCAGGGTGGGATAATGCCCGGCGGCTTGTTTGGCTACTTCCTGACGTGCCGAGGCCAACCCATGTTTCAAAGCCTCCATTTCAGGATTATTCTGCTCGGCTTTGCTGATCCAGTCTTCCAGTTTGACCGGAGTTAATGCACTCATATCCATACGCGCCGGATCCAGACGGGCCAGGTGATCTACGGGTTGATTGGTGAGTTGTTCAATCTGACGCAGGGTGTAATCCACATTTTGCCGTTCTTCAATTTCCTGCGCTGAGGATAAATCGTAACGGGCCTGCGCCTCGTCTATGTCGGTGCGGGTTCCCTGACCTAACTCAAACTGGCGCGTGGCCGATTTCAACTGGGCTTGATAGGCCTCTTTCTGGGCCAGTACGGATGTCAAATTATCTTCTGCATACAAACCGTTGAAATAGGCTGACACCACACGATCACCCAGATTTTGTAATTCCTTTTGCAAAGTCGCCTCGGCACCGGCCACTTGCTCTTTGGCTTGTTTGAGCGTGGCCCAGTTCTGCATCCGAAACAGCGGTTGGCGTAGATTCACACCGTAATTGCTGCTCATGTAGTCGTAACTGCTGGTAATTTGCCGCCCTATGCTTGAGAGTGAATTACGCTCGGTGCTGGCCAGACCGACTGATCCGGTGGCCTGCACACTGGGTAATAACTGCGAACGTGCCTGCGGCAGGGACTCCCTGGACGCATCGGCCGCCGCACGGGCGGCCTGAAAGTTGGGTTCGCTTTGCAAGGCCAGTTGGTAACTCTCCAGCAGATTCATGGCCGCTAAGGGTTGGGTAATCAGTAAACCCGCCGAGAGGCATATTCCCACGGTGCATCTGGATATGTACATTATTCCTCCTTCATGGCCGAGGCCAAACGCTTGGTGAGCGGATGCAATACATACTCCATTACTGTGCGTTCGCCGGTTTTGAATACTACTTCGGCTGGCATACCGGCCTGCATTTGTCTATTGCCCAGTTTCTGCATGCCTTCCGGGGTAATGGATACCCGGGCCAGATAATAGCTGATGCCGGTTTGAGGGTCGGTGAGCAGGTCTCCTGATACGGATTCAAGCCGCCCCTCTACCACTAAAGTGGGTGAATGGGAAAAGCTTGAAAATCGCACGGCGGCGGTAAGGCCAGGTTGCACCCGGTCTATCATGTTGGGCGGAACCCGGGTTTCCAGAATCAGGGTTTCATCCAGAGGGACTATGTCCATTAATTTCTGGCCGGGTTGTATGACGGCCCCCACTGTTTGTACGGTTAGCCCCACCACCTGCCCGTCTGCCGGAGAACGTATCTGGATTCTGGAGAGTTCATCGGTGGCCGCCTTGAGTTTTTCGGCATCGGCCTGAACTTCACGTTCAATTTCGGCCAACTGGGTATCTACTTCTTTGCGGTATTCCTGCTTTCTTTGAATGCTGCGCAGTTTTAATTCGGATATGGCTTTTTGCTCACTCAGTAAAGTGCCTTGCAAACTGGCCAAAACTCCGGCTACTTCGGCGGCGGAGCGTTCCAGTTCCATCTGCTTGTTGCGGGGGACATAGCCTTCTTTGACCAGATCGCGTATGGATCCCAGTTCCTCGCGTATTAAATCAAGCTGGGTTTTACGGTTATCCAGCATGCCTTGATAACCCTGTATCTGTCCTTGATGACCCAGTATGGATTCCTGTACCGCCGACAATTCGGCATCCAGTGCCGCTTGACGCGATTTCAGTATTTGACTCTGGACGGTGGTCTGGTTGCTGATAAGTGGGTCGATCTCACTGGACTTGATGAGGTCACCATGAAACTGAATGGTATGGGCACCTTTCTGCTCGGCCAGCAACCGCCCTTCGGTGGCGCGGATGGTGGAATAATGCTGACGTATGGCTTCGTAATTAGCGCGGGCGTAGGAGTCATCCAGACGAATCAGAGGATCATTGACCTTAACCATCTGGCCTTCTTTAATCAAAACCTCCCGCACGATACCACCCTGAAGATGTTGCACGGCTTTGCGTTTGGTATCTATGGTGACGGTTCCTATGGTCGGTACGCCTTCATCCAGTGGTGCCAGCATGGCCCACAGAATAAATCCCCCCAAGCCTAAAGCCAGCCCCCACAAACCAATACGCATGGGGTGGTGGGTGTCGGTGGGTAATACCACTTCGCCTTCTACTATGTCGCCACGTGCAGCCAGCAGGGTGGGGGCTGTTCCAGGGCGGTTACCGTTTGTCCAGTTGTTCTCTGCCATAATCTATATCCGGTTAAGAGTATTTAGGGGTTCAGGCCGCTTCAGCCTGAGGCTGTGCGGGTTTGGGTTGAGGACTCAGAATACGAATAACTTCCTCACGAGGACCATATAGCTGTACGCTGCCTTGTTGGAGTACCAGTATTCGGTCGGTAATGCCCAGAATATTGAAACGGTGCGTGATGAGGATAATGGTTTTGTCCATTGCCTTGAGTTCCGCTATGGCGTGTATCAAAGCCTTTTCACCGACATCATCAAGATTGGCGTTGGGTTCATCCAGCACTATAAGACTGGGATCGCCGTAAATGGCCCGGGCCAGGCCGACCCGCTGGCGTTGGCCACCTGACAGGTAATTGCCCACTTCACCTACAGGTGTTTCATAACCGTTAGGCAAACGCAAAATCATGTCGTGTACCCCGGCCATTTGCGCCGCCCGTATGACCTTTTCAGAATCAACTGCGCCGAAGCGGGCGATATTGGCGGCAACCGATCCTTCAAACAATTGCACATCCTGCGGCAAGTACCCCAGAAACGGGCCTAATTCCTGGCGCGACCAGGTGTGTAATCCTTCACCGTCCAACAAGATTTTGCCCTCTACATGAGGCCATATCCCCAATAGCACTCGGGCCAAGGTGGATTTTCCAGACCCGGATGGGCCGATAACGCCTATGACCTGACCGGCGGGAAATTCCAGATCAATGCCTTTGAGAATGGGGGTGGTTCTGCTGGGGGCATTGGCCACCACGTTTTGTAACAAGAGATGGCCTTTAGGGGTGGCGTGGAATACGCCGGTTTCCCGTTCCGGATGCAGGGTGAACAGGGTTGCCAGTCGCTTGAACGAGGTGCGGGCCGAGGAGAATCCACGCCAGGTACCGATGACCAGTTCTACTGGGGCGAGTGCACGCCCCATGAGTATGCTGGCGGCCACCATGGCTCCTGGAGACAGTTTGCCGGCAATAACCAAAATGGCACCGGCTCCCAGAATCAATGATTGCAAGGTGTAGCGAACGAATTTGGTGATGGCCTGTATGCGGTGGTTGAGGTCGTGGGCACGCGTGTTCAGGTGCAGGTAGTGTTGATGCCGCGATAACCATCTTTGTCTAAGGTCAGCCATCATGCCCATGGATTCGACCACTTCGGCATTTCTCAGCTTGCTGGACAAATAGGTGGACACTTGCAGGTTGGCGTCCTGGGCCTTCTCCAGGGGTTGCATGGTCAGCTTATCGGTAAGGCGTGCCATTCCGGACAACAACAGGGCACCCACCAGCGAAACCGAACCCAGCAAAGGATGCAGCATGAACAGCACCACCATGTAGATGGGTGTCCAGGGGGCATCGAAAAAAGCAATGATGCCGTTGCCGGTCAGGAATTGACGGATATTGGTGAGATCAGAAAAAGCCTTGGTAGCGGTTTGATCGGTTTTGTTGAGTCGAGCCT
>JBPCSC010000181.1:0-2390 GCA_051007495.1 Methylococcaceae bacterium
GCGAAACACTTCGTCACGCTGGTAATGATGACCTAAAATCACGCACCGACCCTTCAAGCTGCCATTGGCGGTTTCGATTCGGTCGGCACATTCCTGGTCATCCAGTAGGGCGTATTGTTCAAAAGTGAGGGAGGTAGGTGTCATGGTAGTAAGCTCCACAGGGTTGTTAACGGCCAAATAGTAACACAGCAAATTGCTTGGGATTATGATGAAAACCATTGATACGCTTGATCTAGAGCCAAACCAAATGGCCGCTGACGGCGGTCTCCTTGACCGTCGCCAGTTTCTGATGCAGGGCATGGCCGTAGGAATAGGGGCTGCCAGCGAACCTTGGCGGCGCGTACCGGGGCAGCCTTTTAGTGGTTATGGCCAGCCTTCACCCCATGAGCAGAAAACCCTACGCTGGGTATCGGCTAATAGCCAGGCTCCCGGCAACGGTATTTCCTGGACTCCCCTGCATAAACTGGATGGCATCGTCACACCGAGCGGTTTACATTTCGAGCGTCATCATAACGGCGTACCGCAAATCGACCCTGACCGCCATACCCTGCTGTTGCACGGCCTGGTGAAACGCCCGCTGACCTTCAGCGTGGAAGCCTTGTTGCGTTACCCCAGGGTGTCGCGACTTTGCTTTGTAGAATGCGGAGGCAACAGCAACGCGGGCTGGAATGAAGAGCCAATACAAACGCCGGTAGGCTACTTTCACGGTCTGGCCTCATGCAGTGAATGGACGGGAATCCCCTTGGCTATATTGCTGGATGAGGCCGGTATCGAACCCGAAGCGGGCTGGATTATCGCCGAGGGTGCGGATGCCGCAGCCATGAACATCAGCATTCCATTGAAAAAAGCCTGGCACGATACGCTTATCGCGCTGTATCAGAACGGCGAACGTCTGCGCCCGGAGAATGGTTACCCCATGCGGCTGATTCTCCCCGGGTTTGAAGCGGTTTTGAATGTGAAGTGGCTCAGTCGGCTACAGGTGGTGCGGGAACCCCTCATGGCTCGCAACGAAACCGCCAAATATACCGAGCTATTACCAAACGGCCAGGCTCGTCAATTTTCGTTCGTTATCGAAACCAAGTCCTTTATTACTGAGCCCTCGCCCGGTTACCGAATGCAAGGCCCGGGTCTGTATCAAATCAGTGGTCTGGCCTGGAGCGGACGCGGTCGGATCAGGCAGGTGGAAATTTCTGCCGATGGCGGCAAGACGTGGGCCGAAGCGGCCTTGCAGGAGCCGGTCTTGCCTCAATGCTTTACCCGTTTCCGTCTGCCTTGGCGCTGGAACGGTGCGCCCTTGGTGCTCAAGAGCAGGGCGACTGACGAAACCGGTTACCGCCAGCCTGAGCGGGCCACGTTGATTGCCGAACGGGGCCGGCATGGTTATTTTCACTACAACGCCATAGTCAGTTGGGCCGTGGCCGCAGATGGGAGCATCAGCCATGTCTATGCGTAAGTGTGTGATGGTACTGGTGTTGGTGGCGGGTATGGCTCACGAAACAGCCTTGGCTGCCAGCATGGAAGGACCCAAACTGGGTGTGCCGGCTACGTCCAGGCAAATAGCTGAACGTGATATCAGTGTGTTTCCAGATGGTACAGGGCTTCCTTTGGGGACGGGTACGGTGGCGCAGGGACAGGTCGTATACGAAACGCAGTGCGCATTTTGTCATGGCCCTAAGGGGATAGGCGGCAGTGCAGAGGAGTTAGTAGGACGAGGACGACTGGACGGCCCTACACCGGATAAGAGTGTAGGTAATTACTGGCCTTATGCTACGACGATCTTCGATTTCGTTCGGCGATCCATGCCTTTGCATGCACCGGGCAGTTTGAGCGATGGGCAGGTTTATGCCGTCACCGCGTATCTGCTTTACCTCAACGGACTAATTGCTGCCGATGCGGTTTTATCCTCCGAAAACTTGAGCCAGGTAGTCATGCCCAACCGTAACGGATTTGTACAGGTATGGCCTGAAACCGCTCAGTCGTCAAATTAAGGCCGTCAAGCTCAAGACATAGGCAGTTTTTTAGTGTAACTTAGCGGTGCTGTTTGGGATGTCCCACCGCGACTGTTCAGTCAGCATCCTACGCCTCAAGCGGCAGGGCTCCGGTCGGAATTAGCCAACCATGGATGCCGGAGCCCTCCTGCCTTATCTCCTGTCAAACCTTCAGCGCGGCCGCTTCACTCGCCAAACGGGTGATGCTCGCCCAATCGCCTTCGGCAATCAGATTTTTAGGGGTCAACCATGACCCACCCACACACACCACATTCTTCAGCTTGAAAAAATCAACCGCATTGGCAGCGTTGATTCCGCCGGTCGGGCAAAACTCGACCTGAGGAAACGGCCCCGAGAAAGATTCGAGCATCTTGATGCCTCCGGCAGCACCGGCCGGGAAGA
>JBPCSC010000182.1:0-5380 GCA_051007495.1 Methylococcaceae bacterium
CAGCCACCACGAACGGCGCACAGGCCACCGCCCCCGCCAAAAACAAGGCGTGGACGGCAATTACAGAAAAAGAGGGGCAGGGTTTCATCAGGCAGATTAGGGTCTTACATTCGCGGACATTCCGGCAAGCGGGGAGGTAAGCGAATTTCACGCCGTCATGAAAAGCCAGAGTACACGCGCTGATGAACCGTGCGTTTCCGTCAGACTTGCGTTATATGCCGCAGCGAGTGTGTGAAATGACCCAGTCCTGATGCAAGGACTGAACTTGAGCGCGTGGGACAAAATGACAGCGCACTGCACTCATCCCATTGCAAATGGCCTGATTGACGGACAGTGCGTGAGGATCGCGGCTATCACCCAGGCAAATCAGATCGGTTTCAGGCGACATGAACAGCACATTGTGCAAACCCGAGCCAGAAAATCCGGCCAGACAGGCGGTTTCCGCAAAGTATTTGGCCTGTGTGAAAAGACTCAGTGCGCATGGATCGAACAATTCAAAACCCCAATCGGCAAAACGCTGGGCCGTATCGCAATAGAGTGGGTCATCCACCCGTCGATTCAGGCGTGAGGAAGGCATGATGAACAGACGACGGAACGGAGGGGTGTGGGCGGATAATCCCAACATGTTTGATATCGCCTTTCTGACCAAACGGGCATCGTCGGTGCTTATTCCGTGATTGATATGCAGCACACGTTCGGCCACTGCGAGTACCTCACACCGATAGGGGCGGTCACAAAGCCGAATTTCCGGGGTAAAACCGAGCAGGTTAGTGGCCAACTGTTGAGTATCTGCCAGGCGATTTTCTGAAATGCTGTCGTGAAAGGGATGAAAATAAAGACATTGCGCCAGAGACGGGTTCAAATACTGGAGCAAGGCTAATTGAGTCAGCGTTTCCATCAGATAATGCCCGTGTTGATCGAATATATGGCCCAGATACACACTGGGCGTTTCCAGCGTTTCAAAAGTCAAATCCGGGCAGTGGTCTGGATCTACCGATTTCCACAAGGCTTTCTGGCCTCTAAGGCTATTTATAAGCAGATGGCCTTCCGCATCATAAACCGCACCGGAATAACGGCAGGTTTGAAGATTCCTCTGAATAGGCGTAATAGAGGCTTGGCTTAAAATATGGAATTGCATATAAGCGTAAATAGCCAGGGCATATTATATTTATGCCGGGTGCGAATTAGTCGCACGTTAGTAGGTGCGAATTAGTCGCACGTTAGTAGTCCCGCCTTTAGGCGGGATTATCAGGTTTGTAGTCCCGCCTTTAGGCGGAATCAGCCTCGCTTGCTTGCTCCGTAGTTGAGTGGGTAGGTAGGGGAAATTACTGTGGTATTGCCCGTACCACGGGTGGTTCAAGGTGGAAGAGCCGATTTCTCGCGTACATTTCTCAGTTTTCGATCCAGCAGGATCAGTATCAAACCCAATATGCTGCCACCTAGAGTGAAATCCATCCAGACTCCCTGGGTAAACATGCTGCCCGCACCGCTACCCACCAGCATGAGCAAACCGGTCACGGTGATCCAGGGCGGATGGTGAGGCGGGGCCTGGGCGTGTTCAGGCCGACTGAGAACCCGTGCCGGAACAGGACGGATGTCGATACGATCGTGCGCGAATGAGGCCGAGTCTTCTATGGGTTCCAGATGCGTGATGATGGTCACGGAATGAAATAACACCCGGATCTCCGCCTCTATTCGCTCCACCACATCATGGCCCTGCTGCACCGTGTACTCGCCGGGTACCAGAACATGTACGGTGATCAAGCGGTGACTCCCCGCTTGGCGAGTACGCAAATCATGGAAATCCACGCCTTGAGTGCGGTAGTCGTGGAATACGCTTTCAATGCGGGCCAGTTCGTCCTCAGGCATCCCGCGATCCAGCAAACCTTCTACCGAACGCCCGATCAGGCTAAGCCCAGTCCAGCAAATGTGCAAAGCCGCCAGTATTGCGATGGCGGGATCAATCTCTGCCACACCGATCAGCAGGTATCCCACCAGACCTGCCACTATGGCTACGGTAGTCCAGACATCTGTCATCAAGTGCTGGCCATCGGCCTCAAGGGTGATGGATCCGTATTTGCGCCCCGCCGTGAGCAGTATCCGGGCTACTACCAGGTTGATGAGCGTGGATAAAGCTGAAAGCCAAAGGCCGATATCCAACTCGGCCAGAGGCTGGGGATGCAGCAGACGATCTACCGCCGTCCAGCCTATGGCCGCCGCCGCTATCAGAATCATCAGCCCCTCAAAACCACTGGCAAAGTATTCAGCTTTGCCGTGACCGAAGGGGTGGCCTTCGTCCGCTGGCCGGGCGGCAAAATTGAGCATGAGCAGGGAGAAAATGGCCGCCACCAGGTTGACGACTGATTCTGCTGCGTCAGATAAGAGACCCACCGATCCGGTGATGAGCCAGGCCGTAGTCTTGAGGCTGATGGTCAAAAGGGCTGCGGCTATGGATAACCAGGCAAATCGGGTCAGTGAAGCCGATTTTGGTGGTGTACGCACTGCGTTTGGGTTTTCAATGGGCGGTTCATGTGACATTGTATGGGCCTGGTCAGTCGTTAATTTAGTCAGAGGTGTTTCTTCGTCATGCAAGCCAATTTTCCTGCCGACAGTCAAAAATTACGCCGTAATCCTAAAAGCGGGCGTATCGCCGGTTTATGTTCAGGACTGGGTGAGAGCCTGGGAATAGACGTATTCTGGATACGTTTGGGTGTGGTGTTTTCGGTGTTCATTTCCTTCAGTACCACTTTTTGGATTTATTTAATTTTGTGGCTGGTGATACCCAAACGTCAGGAAACCCCTATGCCGGATGTGCCATTGGGCGTGTGGTGGACACTCAAGCGCATGGAGCGTCAGGTCAATCGTGCTCATCGCAAGCTGCCCTCGTCTCTGGCGGATGAAATTCAAACCGCATTTGATTTGATCAAGGTGTTAGCCCCACACTTCGATGATACTCGTTTGGTCACGGCCCGCCATGAACCGATCCGGGTTGTTTCCCTGGAACGCTTTCCGGCGTTGGTCAGGCAATTTATGCTCATGCCTAGAAGGGCGCATCAGGCACCAGACCGTCTGGATGAGCGTTTGTATCAGGAATTGCGCCTGTTGGAACAGGAACTGAGAACGGCCCTGGAAGCAAGCCTGGGCTGGGTGGCACCTCTTGAGGTCGACGGCCAAACGGCGACTGGTACCGAATTGGTCGAGTGGCAAACCCGACTATCACCGTTACTAAACCGACTGGCTACCCGGGTAGGGCCTGAAACCTGGTCGCAATTGAACGATCTTGAAACCCATTTGAGCTTTCTGCTTGATCGTACCGACCCGGCGGGAGGGTTTAACCGCGACAGCCTGGAGATAAAAAAAATCGCCTACGAATACCTGCCGGATGCCTTGAACCAGTATTTGCGTCTGCCTGCTGACAGAGCCAGAGCGCAAACCCTGGCGGGCGGCAAAACGGCCGAACAAGCACTGTGTGAACAATTGGTGGTGTTGTCTGCCCGGCTTCAGGAACACGCTCAAGCGGCATTTGAGGAGGAAGCGCGGGGACTGATGGTGCATGGCCGTTTCATCCACGAGAAATTTGCCGACCCGCAAAACGCAAGGTCCGGGTTTGAACCGTGACGAACAGGCTTAATTCAGGCTGATTCTAAGTGCTGCCGCTCCGGCGATGGGGGCCAGTGTCAGCCCCAGTGTCAGCAACGCGGCCAGGAAAAACAACTGACCGTCCACCGGCAAACCGGCGGTGGCCGCAGTGACGGCCTGAGTAGCGAAAATCAAAACCGGGATGTACAGCGGCAACACCAGTAAGGTCAGCAACACCCCTCCCCGCTTTAACCCTACCGTCAAAGCGACCCCAATCGAGCCAATCAGACTCAGCAACGGGGTGCCCATCAGCAAAGTCAGCATCAGGGTTTGGATGGCCACATCCGGCAAGGACAACAGCAAAGCCAGCATAGGGGCCATCAGCAACAAGGGCAGCCCGGACACCAGCCAGTGAGCGATAATTTTGGCCAGCACCAAAGCCGGAAGCGGGTAAGGACTGAGGGCCAGTTGTTCCATGGCACCGTCATCGAAGTCGGAACGGAACATATTCTCCAGCGAGAACAACGCCGACAGCAAAGCGGCTATCCAGATGACACCCGGGGCCATTTTCCTGAGTAGCGCGGGATCAGGGCTGACGCCCAATGGAAAGAGGGTCACCACCAGGGCAAAAAACAGCAGGGGGTTAGCCAGTTCGCCTCGGTGACGAAAGGCCAGCAGCAGATCGCGTTGAAGTAACGCCAAAAAAGGGCCAAACATGGAATCAAGCCAGACTGAGTGAGCGTAACGCCCGTTCGAGCGTAACCGGTTGATGGGAAGTAATCACTGCCATGCCGCCGTGTCGGGCGTGCTGGTTCAGTAAATCCTGAACCAGACCAACACCATGGGCATCCAGTGCAGTGAACGGTTCGTCCAGTATCCATAACCTGGCTTCGGCACACAGAAGACGAGCCAGTGCCACCCGCTGCCGCTGACCGGCCGACAGCGTACGTATCGGTAAATCTTCCTTGTGACGGATACCCACTTGTTCGAGGTGGCTTTTCGTTTGTTCATCCGTTTGCGGTTTGCCGTACACGGCCATGCCGAGTTTGAGATTCTCCATGACGGTCAGCTCGCCTTTCAGCCCCAGATGATGCCCAAGATAAGCCATCTCGGCGGCATAGCGGGCGCGTTGATGGCTTATATCTTCCCCGCACCAAAACACCTCGCCTTCGACCGGACGACTCAATCCCGCCAGGATTCTCAGCAAACTGGTTTTGCCGCTGCCGTTGGCCCCACCCACTTGCAACACCTGCTCTGGAGCGAGTTCGAAGCTGATACCGGAAAAAAGCAACGCGTCACCGCGCTGACATTCCAGCGCACGGGCGCGAAGTTGGGGAGACGGGTGTGACATCAAAGCGGCGGCTCATTCGAGGATTAAAGGCGGCATTATCGCAGACGGTCAGGGCAAAGTCGCGGAGAGACCGGGGTAACATCGGACGTGACGATGTGTGAATGCCCAGCAAACGGCTTGTTTACTGACATGCCTTTTTTCCATGAAAAGTCAATGGTTTTTGATTGTAAAAAAACAGTAGACACAACCATTTTTTTGGGTAGACTGTGCGCCGCTTTAGGGAAGAAGCAAAACATACTGGAGTCGTCAAAGAGGAGGAAGCCCTTTAGGGCTTAACGCAACACTACCACTTACGTCAGTAATGGCGGGCACGTTAGCTGATGTGGCTGCCCACATAACACAATAATAATACCCTGACGCAAAACCCGCTTGATGCGGGTTTTTTTTTCTTTGCGTATCGACTTCGCCCATCCCGGCATCCCTGCCAAAATGGGCGTAACGAATCAGGCC
>JBPCSC010000183.1:0-6065 GCA_051007495.1 Methylococcaceae bacterium
CAAAGGCCGACCCTGATTCAAAACCAGCATTTTGTCGGCATCCTGCAGGATGCTCGGTTTGTGGGCCACGATAACAATCGTGACGCCATCCGCCTTGAGACGCCGGATGACCTCCAGCAATACTGCCTCGGAACGGCCATCCAGGTTTGAATTAGGCTCATCCAGCACCAAAAACCTGGGCTTGCCAAACAGTGCTCGCGCCAGACCCAGCAACCGCCGCTGCCCTCCCGAAAGAATTTTGCCTCCTTCGCCTATTTCGGTGTCATATCCCTTGGGCAGTCGCACGATCATGTCGTGAATCCTGGCTCGTTTGGCGGCCTCGACCACCGCCTCGACATGTTCATAGGCATCCCCCATGCGGGCAATGTTTTCAGCTACCGTTCCCTTGAATAATTGCAATTCTTGAGGCAGATAACCGATATGCTCGCCCATTCCATTTCTTGCCCATTGAAATACGTCGACACCGTCCAGTCGTATCACCCCATCACTGGGTTGATAAATCCCGACCATGAGTTTGGCCAGGCTGGTTTTGCCAGAAGCACTCGCGCCCACTACACCAAGCACCTCACCCGCATCCAGTTTGAAATTCACCCCGCGCAGGATGGTGCGATCCTTATCCATGTAGAACAGAAGATTTTCCACCGACAATTCACCTGTCGGTGCAGGGTAGCGGAATCCCTGATCCAAACCCTGACTGCTCTGCAGCAAGCTTTCCAGTCGCCTGTAAGAAGCCCTGAAGCTCACCAGCGAACGCCATGAACCGAGAACCGTAATGATAGGTGCCAGGGTTTTTCCCATGACTATGGTGCTGGCCAGAATTATTCCTGAGGAAATACCCTGCACGGTAATACACAGATAAGCCGCCATCGTCATGGCCACCAGATTCAAGGCCGTACGCACAAAACGCGAGAACGCCACTATGGTGCTGGAACGACTTTTGGCGGTGAAGGAGTTACCAAGATACTCATCGTTCAAGGTTTCCCAGCGGTTTCTGATACGGTTTTGCATCGACAAGGCCGTCACGGCCTCTGCGTTTTCGCAAGCGTGATGGATGAAATCGCGGGATTCCCTAAGCTTGAGACCGGCCTGAATCTGTGCCTCGGAGGCCACGGCATCTTCAAGAAACGTAAGACTGAACAAAACCACTGAACTGACCAAGGCCAATATCGCCAGTGAGGGATGAAACATCCACAGTATCCAGATAAATAGGGGAATCCATGGAATGTCGAACAGTGCTTTAAGCCCGGAACCACCCAAATAAGTGCGTACGGTGTCGAGATCATCCAGGGCGTGGTTGTCGCGGGCACCTTTGCGGTTATGTAGCAGCGCGGAAAGCACCGGGCCACGCAGTTGCAGGTACACCGCGTCGCCGAATCGGGCAAACAGGCGGGTGTTGAGTGTATCCAGTATCGCATCAATCAATGTGGCGAACAGGAAGATACCGACCAGAACGAACAATGTTTCTGAACTGCGGCTTTCCAGCACCTGATGAAATACGGACATCATGAATAATACGGGCGACAAAGACAGTAACTTGACGAAGAAACTGAATACACCCGCGTAGAGAAAGAAAGACCGAGAGCTGGAGATAATATCCTTGATCTGTATGGACATGATGAGATTGGGCAGGGTGGAGTGTTCGGATGTTTGGGTGGCCGGATGACTCAACCGCCATCATGAAGTTTGAGACAGGATCGTCGTGCGGATCAAGTCTCTGTATCGGGCCAAAGTGTTGCGCCTATCATATCCGGCCTGTATGTCTGCACGGGCCTGTCTCCCCAAAGTACGCCAGCCGGCAGGATGATCCAGCACCGACTCAATACGATCGGCCAACTGCCGGTCTGAGAAAAAATGAACCAGCCAACCACTGCGTCCATCTTGAATCAGTTCCCGGACGGGAGCGGTATCGGAGCCTACGATGACACAGCCTACCGACATGGATTCAAGCAAAGACCACGATAGTACGAACGGATAAGTGAGATAAACGTGAACCGCAGACACCTGCAAAATGCGGATGTAGTCTTCGTATGGTCTGTGTCCTACAAAATGCACCCGGTCGGGATCTATGTTGAGTTCTTGCAGCATGCGCTGGCGGTAGGTTTCACCGGGGGGCAAGCGGGTACTGTAGCTGACATCATCCCCTCCGGCGATGATGAATTGGCAGTCTTGTCGGCGACGGCACAGTTGCTCCACGGCCCGCATGAATACGTCGAACCCCCGGCAGGGTTCCAGGTTGCGGGTGGCGTAAGTCACTATGGGTATGGAGCGATCCAGCGTACGTCCGTTGGGCAAGGTCACCGTCGCCGACTCATCAGGACGTAGCCGTTCGGTGTCTACGCCCTCATGAATAACCGTAATCTTGCGCCGAAACTCGGCAGGAAACAGGCTTTTCTGCCAAAGCGTGGGGGAAATCCCTATGTCCATGCTCATCATGCCCATCAGGGGCGTGATGTTGGCGGTACGGATCAGGCAGCGGTAATCCAGAGGCAACGGATCGCTCTTGCCGAAATCGGCGGTGCCATTCTGGCCGTGAAAATAAAACTCACAGTAGGCCAGAATCGGTGTGTCGGGGTATACCTCTCTGAGGTAAATCGCCTCTCCGAAACCTATGTTACTGAAGATAAGATCAGGCCGGTAGCCCTGAGCATGCCATCGCGCCAGGCAGTCGGCCACCCGCCGTCCGGTGGCCAATGCCCGTATTGTGTCTTCAGGAACCCCCTCCAACGCCACCGGTTCTTCAGTGGGCGGGTAAAATTCCAATTGTGCACCGGGCATACCCGTAGCGAAATGCGGCTTGAAATGTTTCCCCAAACCTCTGACTTCATGCCCGCCTTCATCCAGCAGCGATTGCATTAACCCCTCAAACTGACCCGGTATATCCTGATGTATGAACACAATTTTCATGGTGAGGGGAGTCTCCCATCACCCATGCAGCAAGGCATTGAGGGTTTCCACGTCCACACGCATCAGGGTTCCGGATGCCTGCTTGAGCAGCAGTCTGTTTTTCAGGTAGTCATAACGGGCTTTGGCGTATTCGGTTCTGGAACCGTACAGGCGGCTTTCTTCAATGATGATGTCTACCACGGTACGCGTGCCGACCCGGTATCCCATCTCAGTGGCCGCCAGCGAACTTTCTGAAGACTTGATGGCCGCCTCCAAAGCCTTGACCCGGCTAATGGACGATGAAACCCCCCGGAAGGCATCTTTCACCTGACGCTCCGCCAGGCGTCTGAGTCGGTCAACCTCGTGCAGGGCCTGTTCATAACCGTGTTGAGCCTGAACAACCCGGGCATTGATGCCCCCGCCGGCAAACAAAGGAACCCGGACGGTTACTCCAATGTTTTCAGCATCGGCACTGATGCCGCCGATACGGCTGGTATCGGAAAAACTCTTTTGCCCCGCCAGGTCGACAGTGGGCAGATGTGCGGCATAGTTGATGTCGATGTTGCGTTTGGCTACTTCTGCTGCATTAAGGGCGGCGACTACATCCAGATTATTCTGCAAAGCCATATCGCGCCACGCTTCAACCTGGTTGGGTTCTGGGGGTTTGAGTGGCAGATTGACCGGCACATTGACCAGTTCTTTAGGGGTATCCCCGCCTATGATTTCCCGCAGGGATTCTCTGGCATCTTCTCGTTTTTGTTCGGCCAGAATCAGGTCAGCCCTCACTTTGTCGTATTCCGCCTGTATCGAATCCAGATCCACCACGGTGCTAAATCCTACCTCCAGGCGTTCCCTGACCTGATCCAGTTGGCTCGCCAAACTCTGCAACTGAAGATTGGTAAATTTAACCTGTTCATCGGCGGCCAGTCCGTTGAAATAGGCTTCCGCGATTCGTGTGGCCAGCTTCTGGTAATTGCTGGTCAGTCGGGCTTCGGCCTCGGCGATCTGTTCGTTGGACTGCCAGAATTTGACCCAGTAATCGTAATGGAAAATGGGTTGAGTGAGCTGAAAACCGGCACTGCCCTGCCAGAAGTACTGCTCACCGATGTTGCGATAGAGGTAGTTTTTGCTAAAGCTAAGGACGTGGTATTCATCCATTTGCCCGGTAAACGCCAGCGAGGGCAGTAATTGAGCGCGGTTGATGGGTTTGTTCTGCAACACCGCATTGCGGCTAGCCTCAGCAGACAAAACCACCGGATCATTGCGTAAACCCAGATCATAAGCCTCCAGCAAATCCAGAGCCTGGGCCGTTCCGGCCAGGAGTAACCACAAGCCCGGTAACAACAAAAGTTTTTTCATGTATGCAGTCAATAGATGATGAATGGCTGGAAGTGTAAAGGCCACACACGGCCTTGCACACCCGTAAAGTCTCGTTGACGTAGCCGTATGCTCTGCCTACGCTAGGCTTTTTTGATTACCCGCAACCCACCATGCACGATGAAGACACGGGCAGTTATCCGCTGAAGAGAGTTCCTGCCAAGGGACGTGGTGCAGCCAGTAACGCGGATTCCCGCTATGCCGCATACACCACTGAACGGGTAGATGATGGTTGGTGGCCCGAGGACTTGCCGCCCAGCGTGACGCAGGTCACTCGTGAACAGGCCAAAAGCATCATCAGCCGTAATGATTCGCCGGATATTCCTTTTGAGCAGTCCATCAACCCGTATCGGGGCTGTGAACACGGATGCAGTTACTGTTATGCCCGCCCCAGCCATGCGTATCTGGGCCTGTCTCCCGGGCTGGATTTTGAAACCCGCCTCTGGGCCAAACCCGATGCGGCCGAACGCCTGACCCAAGCCTTGTCTCGCCCCGGTTATCGGGTTAGCCCCATCGCTCTGGGAGCCAACACCGATCCGTATCAACCAATAGAGCGTCATTGGCAAATCACCCGACAAATTCTTGAGGTGCTGTACGCCTGCCGACACCCCGTCAGCATCACCACCAAATCGGCCCTGATTGAACGCGATCAGGATCTGCTGGCCAGCATGGCAGAACGGGGATTGGTGCAGGTGCAGATCTCCATCACCACGCTGGATCGGCATTTGGCCAGGCTCATGGAACCGCGAGCCACTTCGCCCGCCCGCCGTTTGCAGGCCATGGCACAACTGCGTTCAGCCGGGATACCCGTTAGCGTCATGGTGGCCCCCATCATACCGGTACTCACCGACTTTGAACTCGAAACCATACTGGCCCGCGCCGCCGAAGCCGGAGCAACCCGGGCGGGCTACATCATGCTGCGCCTGCCTTTGGAGTTGGAGACGCTGTTCCGGGAATGGCTGGATGACCATTACCCCTCCAAAGCGGAACATGTGTGGTCGTTGGTCAGGAGCATGCACGCCGGGCAGGTTTATCAGTCCGGGTTTCATCAGCGGCAAAAGGGCAGCGGGGCCTATGCCGAGATGATCGCTCAGCGATTCTGGTTGTCGCTCAGACGATCAGGGTTGCAACCCACCCGCCTGGATGAACTGAACGGTGCGGCGTTCATTCCGCCGCGTCCACCCTCTCCGCAGTTTGAATTGTTTTAAGGCCAGGGCACAAACAAAGGCATCAGGCTGGTTTACCCTGAAACAACTCACGCACCCACTGAGCGCGTTTTTCGCGCTCCAGCAATTCCAGTCTGGCCTGCATCAGTACGCCAGTGAAGTAATACAGTTGAAAAGCCAAAGCCATCAGCAACAAAGGCCACAGCATGCTGGGGTGTATGGAAGGCTTATCGAATTTGGTAACCGTAGGTCCTTGATGAAGGGTGTTCCACCACTCTACGGAGTAGTGGATGATGGGTATGTTAACCACGCCCACCAGCAACAATATGCCTCCGGCCCGGGCGGCGGTGCGATGGTCTTCTATAGCGGAAACCAAAGCCATGTAGCCCAGATACAAAAACAACAAAATCAGTTCGGAAGTGAGCCGCGCATCCCACACCCACCAGGCCCCCCACATGGGCTTACCCCACAGCGAACCGGTCGCCAGTGCCAGCACGGTAAACGAAGCACCCAAAGTCGCCGAACTGCGTACCATCACATCGGCCAGCTTCATGTTCCATATCAAATGTATGCCGCTCAAAACGGCCATAAAGACATACACGAACATCGACATCCAGGCACTCGGTACGTGTACAAACA
>JBPCSC010000184.1:0-7760 GCA_051007495.1 Methylococcaceae bacterium
GGTTCGGGTGTGATGTTGACGTTGAGCCGGGCGGATCAGATCGGTGGGTTACGCTTCACGACGGCGGCTGATGCACCGGAACGGGATCCGCTCACCTACACCGTCTACGGTTCAAACGATCGTCTGGATTGGGGCAGCACAGCCTGGGTACAGATCGCCACCGGCGCGACCGGCCTGAGCACCAATCGTCAGGCAGCCAGCACCGTGTCGATTGCCAGCAGCGTGAGTTACTCCAACTACAAGGTGGTTTTCAATACGCTGCGGGATGCCAGCAAGGCCACTTCAATGCAGATCTCTGAACTCAGTTTGCTGGGCACTGTGGCTTCCATCACGGCAATCACGCCGTCTTCCGCCAATTCACCGGCGGCTGAACAGCCTGCCAATGCTTTTGATGGCAACCCGGCTACCAAGTACTTGAACTTTGATGGGATCAACAGCGGTGTGACCATGAAGTTGTCGGTACCCACGGTAGTGGATGGCTTGACACTCGTTACCCGTACCAACGATGACATCTGGCAGTGGGATCCCAAGACCTACAAAATCTACGGCTCCAACACGGATGGCACCTGGAACAGTGCGGCCTGGACGCTCATCGGCAGCGGCAACACCAATCTGGACAACGCCAGAGGGGCCAGCAGTACGGTGTCGTTTACCAACACCACGGCGTATAGCTACTACAAAGTGGTGTTCACGGACATCAAGGGGGTTACTTCTGACGGCAAGAAATATGTGCACGTATCGGATATTTTCTTGAAATCAGGCACGACCACACTGAACGGCCTTAATCAGTCGCAGGCATTTGGCACTCAACTGGGTGGCACGGGCGTGACCTGGCAGGATGTCACCAGAGGCGCGCTCAACAATGGTAATTGGTACTCGGTTGATACCGATGCCAAAGGCACCAGGCTGGTGGCTTCTACTTATGATGGCCAGTTGTTCTACGCCGATACGACAGTAGGCAACTGGAGCTGGAAAAAGATCGGCAGCATCAGTGATGGCGTCCGTACCCGCATCAGCATCAGTGACGATGCCACTACCATCGTAGCGACATCCAACTCTGCCAATGGCGGCATTCTGGTCACCAAGGATCTGGGGCTGAACTGGACGCGTCAGGCAGGGCCCTGGATGTCCGGCAACCCGGTAGAGCAGGCCGTGATAGATCCGGTTACAGGGCGCATCACCGCACGACTGGCCGATCTGCCCATAATCAGCTATCAGCCGGTGAATGGGTCGGCCGCGCCCAATCTGGTACTGCCCGATCAGATATCGGTCAAGGGTGATGTGGCTACTCCGTTGAGTTTCCCCGTGGGTACATTGGCAGATGCCGATACCTCCACGCCGGTGACTCTGGACATGAGCCTGACGACGGGCAGTTTGTCGGCCAGTCAAGGTGTGGCCGGGGTGACGGTGACGGCCCTCGCCAATGGCATTCGCCTGACGGGTACGGTTTCGGCACTTTCGGCGTATTTGGCCACCTCAGGCAACGTGAAGAGCCTGCCTTCGCAGACTCAAGGCCTTGCAGGTCCCTTGGTGGTAACAGTGAGTGATGGAACGGATACTGTCACCCGGTCTGTGGCCCTGGCCATACAGAAACCGGTTGCCTTGGTGGCCTCCTACAACGGCGGCAGTCTGGATATCCTGGCTACAGCCGCGACCAACCCCATGCAGATCAAACGCTCGGGTATCAACGACATCCGCCTGGGCAAACTGGACGATGACCTTACCATTGTGCGTCTCTCGGACACGCCTTTGGTGATTCGCGCTTCGGAAGGTGCCGACAGCACCGTGTTTACTTTGGGCAATACACCGGTGCCCAAGGATGGTTCGCTGCGTACCCTGGCCCTGAAAGACGTGGACGGCGAGACGGCGGCGACCAGCCAACTGGTTAACGACGACCTGACCGTGAAGCTTCCCGCACTGAGCAAATCCACCACCGGTAACGTGATTGCCCTGGGCGGCGGCCAACTCATCAGCGGGGTGGAAAAAGTCACTTGGGATGAAAACCTGGGTACGCTCAACATCACCGGGGATTCGGTCACCCTGAAAGCACTGGATGGCGTAACAGGCATTGATCTGGGCAAGGTGAAAATTAACGTTACGTCACAAAACGCGACCATCATCGGCAACCTGACCGCACAAAGCATTACTCTGAATGTGAGCGGCAAGCTGTCGGTACAAGGCCAGTTGACGGTGCGGGATGGCACGGCTCCAGTGATTCGTAACGGCGTCATCACATCCACCTCGGTTGAGGGAGAGTCACCCGATCTGTGGGTTGCGTCCACCGAGGCACCGGTGCGTCAAAGCCGTATGGCTCATCGTTCCGCAGTGGCTTCGGGCATAGAGCAGCAGGTCGCGGTGACGGATACGGCGGCGGCCCCAATCACCCTGACCCGCAACGAGTTGACCCAAGCCACGGGTGATGCACTGAGGATCACGGCCGTGGGTGCGCTCAATGCGGAACTCGGCATATCCAACTGGCTGAAGCTGGAAGGTGAACCCACCGAGGCTCATCAGGCCGACAGTGGCGACATCAGCCTGTCGGGATTCGGCACGTCGGGACGAGTTGGGGTTGAGGTGGCTGGAATCCGCAACGGAAGCCTGGAAGGCAGTACCGGTCGAGTGGCCATGATGCCGGGTATGTCGATCTTGTCGGGTGATACGCTGGAAGACGTGTTAAACGTATCCTCAGACGATCAAAATGCTTCGGGCCTGCGTACACTCAACGGCTTCAACCGTACGTCACGTCATGCACTGGCCAGTGGTGAACTCAGCCACGGGCTGATCGCTGGCGGTCTGAACCGCAGCACGGATGCTCTGCTGGGTGCTGCCCTGCACCTGGGTGTGGGGACTCAGCCCAAGTATCAACCCGGCGAAACCCTGGCAGAGGATGGCGGATTCATACGCTGGATGGCGTTGACAGAAGAGAACACCAGAGCACCTGTCGCGGCGGTCAGTTCGTTTGCTGCGGACTCAGGGCTACGGGTGATTGATTTGTCCCTGGAAGACGATCTGCCCCAGGCGGCCGTGACTACAGCCACCGAGCATGACCAGCCCAAGTCGCAGGATCTGGGTCAGCGGTTTGATCGTTGGCTGGATGCCCAGAAGAAAGGCTGATATGCAGCGGGGATAACACCTTAAAACAAGGTGTTATCCCCTGGCATCGGGCTAAAGCACTATCAGACAGATAGTGCTTTTTTTTGACTGCAAAAGCAGCAAGACGGTGGAGATACGCGTAGATGTGGTCTGTACGCACCGGGCCTGCCGGTTACAACTTCCGCGCTAAACTCCAAAACCTGGCTACGTAGAACAACTACACATGGCCAGCATCTAGTCATCCGCCTTCGACGCACTCATAATAAAGACTTGCCTCTCTCAACACAGGATTAACCATAAAATGAATAAACTGCTCCTGATCCTCGCCGCTGCCGTTCTGCTGTCGGCCTGTTCAACTCCTCAGCAAACCGATCTCAAAACGGCACTGCTGCAAAAGCTCAAGGATGATTCCGATCTAAAGGATTACAAAATTGATCCCGCCGAAATTGCCGATTGTGTAGTAGGTGAAATCACCGCTGAAATCCCGGCCTACGCCGGTGACCCGCGCCGTGAGCGTTTCTTTCAGGCGTACACCAAGTTTGTGAGCATCAATTCCGCCGAAGAAGCGGAAAAGGCTTTGGCTGAATTTGAGGAGTTGTTTGGTTCCAAAAAGGCCGCACGGGAAGCCGCAGCCAACATCGCCAACCACAACATGACCTGCATGGGCAAAGCCATTGATCACAGCGACGGACAACGGCAGTGATACCTCCGTTATAACCGAATCCAGCAGGCGGGAAGGTAAAACATGAGCGCGTACCTGATTTACGAACATCTTGAACGGATAGCCAACCTGATGCGTACGGACATCCGCAAATCCGGCATTGCCCATGGTTTGCAGCCAGTACAACTGGAGGCACTGCATTACCTCAGTCGATGCAACCGCTACAGCAACAACCCGGTCGCCGTCGCGGAGTTTCTGGGTTTGACCAAGGGAACGGTCTCCCAGTCACTCAGAGTATTGGAAAAATCAGGCTTGATTTCCCGCTTGGCGGATGGTGTGGACAAACGGCGGTTTCACCTTAGCCTAAGCGCTGAGGGTCATGCCGTTATTGCCAAAACCCATCCTCCTGCGGTGCTGAAAAAAGCTGTCGAGGAAGCCCCTGCAGAGTTTTTAGCCGAAACCGAACGTGTGCTAAACCAGGTGCTGCGCCGCCTTCAAGCCGCGAATAGCCTCAAATCTTTTGGTGTCTGCAAAACATGTCATCATCATGCTACGGATGAACGCGGCAATCGGCATTGTCAGCTAACCGGTGAGGACTTGAGCGACGAAGATGCGGTGCTGCTGTGCAGGGAACATCAACCGCCTGCGGGTGAGCCTACAGAATTGGAATTATCTAGCCCAAGGACTAGCCAAAGCGAGGCGGTATAATTTATAGTTATGCTAACAATTAATTCAAGAATGGCTTATGTCTGAAACCCTACCCCCTTCCAGAGGGCGCGGACGTCCCCGTGCCGAACACCCCTTGACGAATGCTGAACGTCAGCGTCGATATCGGGAACGCCAAAAGAACGCGGATAAACCGGAAAATCCTCAAACCTTGCAACGGTTTTCCCAATTGCACGAACGCATTGATCGTATGGAAAACCGCCATATTGATCAGTTTACCCGCATCGAAAAACGCCAAAATGAGCTGGAGCATCGCCTCAAGAGCCTGCAAACACTGTTGACTCGCGTCGTAAACCGTCTGGATATGGCCCCTGCGGGCGCGCATTCGGGTTCGTCGGCCCGCTTGTCCGGAAATAAGGCCGGAGCACGCAAAAAGCTGGATGCCGGAATTACCTTTATCGAAGAAACCAAGCCCATCGCACTGGAATTGAACCTGCTGGCAGACACGAACAGTGTTGACAATGACACCGGTTCGTCTATTGCTCAGTCTGTTGAAGACGTATTCGAAAGCAAACCGGAGCCTTACTATCTCAGTGGAGGCCATCGCTGCCAGATTGCCACCGGTCGGGAGGGGGGGCAGTGTGGAGGCAAGATGTCGCATACCGTGAAACTCACTCTGCCCGACGGAACCTGGGGTGAATTTGGCGTCTGCCAGATTCACTTCCGCCAGGCACAACAACGGCGGATACTGACCCCCCTGATACCGACGACCGACGCGCCAACCGATCCCGCACCATCCGAGTAGGTACTCTTCATGACGGACAAAATCTACCCTGTCGAACCCCACATCGCCGCACAGGCTCATGCGAGTTGGTCTGTCTATCAGGAGATGTACGCACACTCAATACAAAACCCCGATGCCTTCTGGGCCGAACAGGCCGAGCGATTCGTAAGCTGGTTTACCCCTTGGGAGCGCGTTTCCGACTGCGATTTCAACCTGGGACGCATACGCTGGTTCGAGGGTGGCCAGCTAAACGTCAGTTACAACTGTCTTGATCGCCACCTGGAGCAGCGAGGCGACCAAGTGGCTTTGTTGTTTGAAGGGGATGATCCCGGCGTCAACCGTGCGCTGACGTACCGTGAACTGCATGCCTCAGTATGCCGTTTTGCCAATGCCCTGAAAGCTGCCGGAGTGAGCAAAGGCGATAGGGTGTGTATTTACTTGCCCATGATTCCCGAAGCCGCCATCGCCATGCTGGCCGTCACCCGTATCGGGGCTATTCATTCGGTGGTATTCGGTGGTTTTTCTGCCGAAGCCCTGCGTGACCGAATACTCGATGCCGACTGCCGCTACGTTGTTTGTGCCGATGAAGGGCGGCGAGGCGGTCGCACCATACCCCTCAAAGCCAATGTCGATCAGGCTTTGAATGCGTGTCCGAATGTTAGCCGCATCTTCGTAGTGCGCCACACCGGCGGTGACATCCACTGGGATGATCGCCACGTCTGGTTTCATGAGTGTCTTCAGGCGGCCTCTCCTGATTGCCCGCCTGAAATCATGGATGCAGAAGACCCACTATTCATACTCTACACTTCAGGCTCCACGGGCAAGCCCAAGGGCGTATTACACACCACTGGTGGTTATCTGGTGTACGCCGCCGCCACCCACCACTATGTGTTCGATTATAAACCGGGTGAAATTTACTGGTGTACCGCTGATGTAGGCTGGGTGACCGGCCACAGTTATTTGCTTTATGGCCCTTTGTGCAACGGGGCGACAAGCTTAATGTTTGAAGGAATACCCACATACCCCGCACCGGATCGCTTCTGGCAAATCATCGACAAACATCAGGTCAACATCTTTTACACCGCCCCCACAGCGATACGCGCCTTGATGGCCCAAGGCGACCAATGGCTACACACCAGCCACCGCACCAGTCTCAGAATACTGGGTTCGGTAGGGGAACCCATCAATCCCGAGGCCTGGGAGTGGTATTATCATGCCGTTGGCTTGGGCCGTTGTCCCATCATGGATACTTGGTGGCAAACGGAAACCGGCGGCATATTGATTACCCCTTTACCCGGAGCAACCCCACTCAAGCCAGGGTCGGCCAGCCTGCCGTTTTTTGGTGTGCTACCTGAACTGGTTGATGGCGTGGGCAACCCACTAAAAGGAGTAGCCGAAGGCGTACTGACCGTAGCCCGTTCCTGGCCCGGACAAGCCCGGAGCCTGTACGGGAATCATGCCCGTTTTGTGGAAACCTATTTCTCAACCTATCCGGGTCGTTATTTCAGCGGAGACGGGGCGAGAAGAGACGAGGACGGGTATTACTGGATTACCGGTCGAGTCGATGATGTACTGAATGTTTCGGGTCACCGTATGGGCACGGCTGAAATCGAAAGTGCTTTGGTACTGCATGAGCAGGTGGCAGAAGCCGCTGTAGTGGGTTATCCCCACAACATAAAAGGTCAAGGGATATATGCGTATGTTACGCTGGTCGCCGAGGCCACCCCCAGTGAGGCATTAGAGCGGGAACTCATTCAACTGGTCAGAAAGGAAATCGGGGCTATAGCCACGCCCGATATTATTCAATGGGCACCCGCCCTGCCCAAAACCCGATCAGGCAAAATCATGCGCCGAATCCTCAGAAAGATAGCGGCAGATGATTTAAGCCAATTGGGTGATATATCAACTCAGGCTGATCCAGGCGTAGTCGAGGATATAATCCAGAGTCGCAGTCACAGGAAATAACAGATTTTCAATTCCACCGGAGAAACTTATGAAGTTAATTACTGCAATCATCAAACCGTTCAAACTGGACGACGTGCGTGAGGCTTTGTCGGATATGGGTATTAGCGGTATCACGGTTACCGAAGTGAAAGGGTTTGGTCGCCAGAAAGGACATACTGAATTATACCGGGGTGCCGAGTATGTGGTTGATTTCCTGCCCAAGGTCAAGCTGGAAGTCGCCGTGACGGATGCCATGCTGGATCAATCCGTAGAAGCCATAATAAAAGCCGCCAATACCGGAAAAATTGGAGACGGAAAGATATTCGTTACCAACCTGGAACAAGCCATACGCATTCGCACCGGCGAAACTGGCGAACAAGCGATTTAAGATATTCAACTTACAGGTTTGGCTAGTAGTTCCGGCTTTAGCCGGCGCAGGTTTGTAGTTCCGGCTTTAGCCGGCGTGCGTTGGGGCAAGGTAATTCCGCCTAAAGGCGGCACTACGAGCCTATCCTATCTAAAACCAGTGTCTGTTTTTTGGTGTCCAATATGACGAACCAACCGAACGGCAAAGAGGCTGTAAAGGGAGTAGTAGTCGTAGTAGACATGACC
>JBPCSC010000185.1:0-2191 GCA_051007495.1 Methylococcaceae bacterium
CGGTCGTAATCTGAAGTGGATTCCTCAATCTGTTTCTGGATTTGTTCGACCCGACCGTGTATGGCTTTGGCACTGCCGGCACCGTCGATAAGGGTGCTGTTTTCCTTGCCCACCTGTACTCGCTTGGCGGATCCCATATCAGTTAGTTCAATTTGTTGAAGGCTCAGGCCGGCTTCTTCTGCGATGACACGACCGCCAGTGAGTATGGCGATGTCTTCCAGCATGGCCTTGCGGCGGTCGCCAAATCCAGGTGCCTTGACCGCACACACCTTAATGATGCCGCGCATAGTGTTGACCACCAGAGTAGCCAGGGCTTCGCCTTCCACGTCTTCTGCTATTAACAGCAAAGGGCGACCGGTTTTGGCTACCTTTTCCAGTACCGGCAGCAAATCACGGATATTCGATATTTTTTTGTCGTGCAGCAATATGAAGGGGTGATCCAGTTCCACCGACAGTGTGTCCTGGTTGTTGACAAAATAGGGTGAGAGATACCCGCGATCAAACTGCATGCCCTCAACTAATGTCAGTTCGTTACCCAGGCCAGAGCCTTCTTCTACGGTGATAACCCCGTTCTTGCCGACTTTGTCCATGGCATCAGAGATAATCTGCCCGATATGTTCATCAGAATTGGCCGAGATGGTGCCTACCTGGGCAATGGCTTTGCTGTCGGTACAAGGCCTTGAGATATTTTTGAGGTTGGCGACTACGGCGGCGGTGGCCAGGTCTATGCCGCGCTTGATGTCCATGGGGTTGGCACCGGCGGTTACCGATTTAAGCCCCTCACGCACGATGGCTTGAGCCAGTACGGTGGCGGTGGTGGTGCCATCCCCGGCGACATCGGAAGTTTTGGAAGCCACTTGCTTCACCATCTGCGCCCCCATGTTTTCGAACCTGTCTTTGAGTTCGATTTCCTTGGCGACGGAAACGCCGTCTTTGGTGATGGTGGGCGCACCGAAAGATTTCTCCAGTACCACGTTGCGTCCTTTAGGGCCTAAGGTCTGTTTGACAACGTTGGCTAAAACGTTAACACCGGCCAGCATCCGTTGGCGGGCATCATCAGAAAAAAGCACTTCTTTGGCAGCCATTGATATTTTCCTCTCAGATTACTTACGGTTAAAAAGTCGGTTAAGCGGTGAACACGCCCATGATGTCGTCTTCACGCAAAATCAGATAATCCGTACCGTCGATTTTGATTTCAGTGCCGGCATATTGGCCAAACAGCACCGTGTCACCTGCGTGTACATCCAGTACGCGGTGCTTGCCGTCGTTCAGTGTTTTGCCGGAACCGGTGGCCAGCACGGTTCCCCGCGCCGGTTTTTCCTTGGCGGAATCAGGAAGGATAATGCCGCCTACTGAGGTTTTTTCTTCTTCCTGGCGTTGAACTACTACGCGATCATTAAGGGGACGGATATTCATAATGGGTATAGGCTCGTTTGGGTTGATAAAGGCGGGGCAATAAAAAGCCGGGCGGAACGCTTGACGGCAATTCCAGCCCGGCTGATTTTTCTGGGGTAGGCAGCACCCGTTTTCAAGACGGAAACCATCCTATTTGCGTCGCCGCATGAGTTCCTCCAGTATGGGGCGGAAAATGATTTCCATGGCCAGGCCCATCTTGCCACCAGGGACGACGATGGAGTTGTAACGGGACATGAATGAACCCTGCAACATGGCTAAGAGATGATGGAAGTTGACATCAAACTTGTTCGGATCCTGAAAGCGTATGATGACAAAGCTCTCATCGGCGGTGGGAATGTCCCGGGCAATAAAGGGATTGGACGTATCGACGGTCGGCACTCTTTGGAAATTGATGTCGGTTTCTGAAAATTGAGGCGTGATGACCTTCACGTAGTCATCCATGCGGCGCAGAATGGTTTGGGTGACATCTTCAGGTTTGTACCCACGTTCGGCGGTGTCTCTGTGGATTTTCTGGATCCATTCCAGATTGACGATGGGAACCACCCCCACCAGCAGATCGACGTAACGGGGTATGTCGATGTCACCTGATTTTACGCCGCCATGCAAACCCTCATAGAACAGCAGATCGGTTTCTGCGGGGATGGGTGCCCAAGGGGTAAACGTGCCTGGGTCTGCACCCCCGAATTTGGCCCCTTCCACCTCATTGTGTACGTAGAAACGCTGGCGTCCTCCGCCGTTCTCGCTGTACTCCTGGAACAAGCCTTGCAACTCGTCC
>JBPCSC010000186.1:0-3320 GCA_051007495.1 Methylococcaceae bacterium
ATATTGAGTTTGTTGGGTACTACGGCATAAGGCAGGTTCTCTTCCCCGAAATAAATGTCAGGCTTGTCCACGCTGATGTTGACCGGTGAAGTCATGTTCAGGTCGCGCAGATACCATTTCATTGGGGTTTCACCGTCCTGGGCGGTCGGAGTCATTACCAGGCCAAACCCGTGGGTATAGCGCAAATGGGTGTTTTCCCAGTTTCTGGCGGCTTCAGGCAGGCTGTTGATATTGACCTCACGAGCCGAAAGATTAACCTGCTGCAAATGCCCGTTAATGGTATATCGGGCTATGTCAACATTTGGAAAGCGATAGTATGGACGGATGCCCTGTAGTTGCTGATAGACATCATCAAGAAACTCTGGATCCCATACGGGCACATTGTACAGATGCTCGGCAATTTGTGGGTGGAAGATGTCACTACCCGACGGGTTAGGCATCATATCCAGGGTTTTGATGTCGGTCAGTTCGTAGGCTGCCAGGGTGGCGTCTATGTTGTTTTCCATTCCTCGCCGTTCGGCTTGAACCGGGTTGGGTTTTACTACAAACCGATCCAGTGCGTAGGGCAGGGCATCAATATGGCGTAGCCCTACCGAAACCAGAAACAGGATAATCAAATAACCCGCCAGCCTGAATCCATGCCCTTGATGTAAATACCTCAAGGTGGCCAGGACACAGGCCAGTAAACTCAGGGCCGATACCCATATCAGCGGCAGTTGAAAGCTCAGTTCCACAAAGCCGGGCCCGAAGAATTGTGGTGCGTGTGCCTGGGTATACAGCAGCGAGTAGCGATCCAGTATGAATCCCCAGCACATCAACAGGGTGGATACCAGTATCAGACCATAGGTATGCCATTTGGCCCCGTCCGGCCAGACTTTGTTGCTGACGGATGGGTGGCGGTGTTCCAGCCAGTATAGTACGGTAATGGCCAGCGTGAGTATCGAGAAGGCCGCCAGCAACTCAAACTGGATCAGTTCAAATACCGGATAGGAAAACAGATAAAAGCTGATATCCTGATTGAATATTGGATCTCGCGTTTCGGTGTCAGGTGCAAACAAAAACAGCAGTGCCGATTCCCACTGTTGATAGAACGGTGCGGCTATGATGATGGCCAAAACCAGGGACAAGGGAATATAAAACCGGCTGGACCCCTTTTGAAACCATTTGATCCATCCGCGATATGGATGCTCGCCACGATCGCCCTCAATGGTTACCACCAGGGCTTCCTCGTCTACTCCCAGATAACGGGACGCAGCCTGAAAATTAAGAAAGAATATCAGAAAAAAGAACCCGGTTACCGCACCCGAAAGAATATAGCGGTACATGGCTTTTAACCAAAAAAACCCGCCTTATTCGAGTTCTTAATGCCACCAGTAATCGTCCATCCAGTCGGTAAGGGCAACTCCTGACAGTACGGTAGTCAGTGCCAGCAGGGAAATACCCAGGCCGGTTAGTGTGAGCAGTCGTTTCCAGTTTTGCATGGTTCATTTTCTCAACGTTGGGGTATACGATCGGGCCGGTTATCAGCCTGTATATCAGGGATTGATGCAGCGATAGACATTAAAACTCTGTTCGCCTTCAATCAAAGGCCCGGTGGGTACGACGGTATCTCCGCCCATATCTCCGGCATTATTGCGGGCCAGACGATTCACTTCGTCTTGAACTTTTTCCTTCCCTCTGACAAACACCAGCACCGATGCGGCGGTATTGGAGGTAACCCGCCCCAGCAAACGGCAGTGGGTAACTTCTTGTGCGGTCAGAACCCTGACTTTTTCGCCCTGGGGTTTGATATCCACCCAGGTGCATCCCGCCAGCAGGCTGGATATCAGGGTTCCTTTGAACAGTAGCGACAATGCTCTGGCTATGATCATAGTGTGTGACTCCGTAACAAAATGGGGTAGTAGGAAAAGCCCATCGTCAGAGGACGTGGGCTTGGGCGTTTCGCGGGGAGAGGAAGGGTGCGCTCCGACACCCGCCTGAGGGTCAGGTCGGCAACCGGGCGGGTTCTTTCTTCCCGAGCGTCGAAACTGGACTAGCATAGTGCGTGGCGGATTATATGCCGATTTGACTGCAAACCGGGCAATGACTCTTAACATTCCGTCGAGTAGAATGCGGGCTTGCCACAAATCATCAAGCCGTCCTAACCCTCTACTTCAGCTTCTTTCCGCATGACCAAGTACATTTTCATCACCGGTGGTGTCGTGTCCTCTTTGGGCAAAGGCATTGCCGCTTCATCCCTGGCCGCCATACTGGAAGCCCGTGGCCTGAACGTCACCCTGACCAAACTCGATCCCTACATCAACGTCGACCCCGGCACCATGAGCCCATTCCAGCACGGGGAAGTATTCGTCACTGAAGATGGCGCAGAAACTGACCTGGATCTGGGCCACTACGAACGCTTCGTCCATACCACCATGGGCAAGGTCAATAACTGGACGACCGGCCAGATTTACGAAAACGTCATCCGTAAAGAGCGGAGGGGCGAATACCTGGGGGCTACCGTACAGGTGATTCCTCACATCACCGATGAGATCAAACGGGTGATCTGCCTGAGTGCGTCGGGGAGCGATGTGGGGCTTATAGAAATTGGCGGTACGGTAGGTGACATTGAGTCGCAACCGTTCCTGGAAGCCATACGTCAGATGCGGGTTGAAATGGGCGATAGCCGCACATTGTTTATCCATTTGACCTTAGTCCCTTACATCACCACTGCCGGCGAACTCAAAACCAAGCCTACTCAACATTCCGTCAAGGAGTTGCGTACCATCGGCATACAACCGGACATTCTGATCTGCCGCTCCGACCGCATGATTCCCCAGTCTCAACGCAAGAAAATCGCCCTGTTTACCAGCGTGGGCGAAAATGCGGTGATATCGGCTGTGGATGCCGACTCCATCTACCGCATCCCGCTCATGCTGCATGAGCAAGGTCTGGATGAGATTGTGGTGAGCAAACTCAAGCTGGAAGCCGGTGTTGCCAATTTATCGGAATGGACGGCCGTGGTGGAAGGACTGAAATCCACTCAAGACAGCATCAGAATCGCCATGGTGGGCAAGTACGTCAATCATTACGATGACTATAAATCGCTGACCGAAGCCCTGATGCATGCCGGCATTCCCACCCGTACCAAGGTGGAAATTGTCTGTATAGACTCGGAAGAAGTAGAAGACCAAGGCTTGAGTGTGCTGGCCGGCGTAGATGCCATATTGGTGCCGGGAGGTTTTGGGGAACGCGGCATTGAAGGCAAAATTGCGGCGGTGCGTTATGCCCGCGAAAACAAAATTCCCTACCTGGGCATTTGTTTGGGCATGCAGGTGGCG
>JBPCSC010000187.1:0-4241 GCA_051007495.1 Methylococcaceae bacterium
GTGTACGACCGCGCAGCAACGGGCAGAAGGGGGGGGCGGGATGACGTGGGGCATGCTGAACGCTCGACTATGGGGTGATCCTTTTGTCAGCAATTGCCCATCAAGAGGGTTTGGGCAGTTTTGACTTGACGTGCAGATAGATCAGATAAAAAGTGGCTGTCCATTCGTAACGATAACGCCATGGGTGTGGCAGCCAGAGTTGGGTGATGGATGGCCAGTGCATCTTGATCAGGTAAAGCATTAACAGATCATTCAGGAACTCGTTTATCCAGTTGGTGCCGGCGAAGCTTCCCACTAGTTTGCCCATTTGCCTGGCTATGATGCCAGTTGCCTGGATGGTCTCACGCAATTCCCCTATCTTTCCCTGTAACCAACCGTTAGCGGTGAGCGCAAGCCCTTCCGCCGTGGCGGCAGGGTTCTGAGCGGGCAAGTCGTTTATCAGTCGGTGCAAGCGGGTGGCTACTTCGTTGACCGTGCAAACCGTCTCCTGGAAGTGGATGGACAATTTGCCGTGTTTTTCCTCGAAGCGAACCCGATAGATTCCCTCCATGCTTTGCAGCCCTTTGACCAGAAGATACCCGCATTGCGGTGTACCGATCTGTGGGGGCAGTTGTAGACGCAGATAACCGGCCGAACGATGACGCACGATAACCTGTTGCTGAATGGACATGATGGCTGGATCGGCTAGAAATTGACCAAGGGTGTTTCAGTTAGCGTCGTTAGTGCTGGCTTCATCTTCGCATTCCTTGCATTCGGCGACCAGATCTTCCAGGCTTTCTTTCTGCTGAAGTACGAAATCCTTGCCCTGTTCACTCAGGCGGGTGGCTCCTGAAATGATTTCCTTGCGGTATTTATGGATCAGGTAACCCGCAGCCATGCCCAAGCCGAACACAACTACCGGATTACGACTTAGGGTTTGGATGATTCCTTTGCGGGTGTTGTGGGAGCTAACGGCAACCAGTGCGCCGGTGGCGGCGGCCCCTCCCGCCATGCCACCCATCATGTGGCCCATTCCTTCCGACATACCGTGATTTGCTACCGTTTTTACGGCCTTGGCTGCTTGATGTATGTGTGTCATTCGATCTATCTCCAAATGTGTAGTGTCAATTTCTGGTTAATGGGGCTTGAGCTTTCCATTTTGCTTGGCGGATCGGTCGTTTTCACTGTCGCCGTGCAGCATCAGATAGATGCCCTTGCATCCTTCGCAGCAAAATCGTTTTTCTCCCTGTGATGACTGTATCGTGAAGCCGGTGACTTCAACAGGCAAATGACACAGGTCGCAGTAATAAACAGCCTCTGACATGGTGCGGTTTGGTTTGGTGTTAGTGTTTTAGTGACAACTCATGCCTACCGGCGTAGTTTCACCATTGGCTTGCGTTGCGCTCACTACCCGGCTAGATGCCTTCATCAAGGCAATCCGCATGGCCCCTGCGAACGCGGCATTTATACCAAAGCGGGTGGCCACTGCGGGCAAAAGAATCAGCGATGCGAAAGCAAGGCCGGTTCCCAATATCAATGTTCCTTGAGCGGGTGTCTGATCTTTTAATGGAGAAGCATAGGGGGGCATCACGGTAGTAACCTCTAAGGGTGGTTTGGGAATACGGAGTAGCCGTATACAAACCCCAGGCCATGAGCCAGAAACCGCATGAATAGTGCGATAGTCTGTTCACGATCCCCAAAAAAAACCACCGAGGTGTGTGATATGACGCAGTGCCTAAGCCAAATAACACGTCCTGCATGAAAAGCGAATTTGATGTTACCATTTTCGAGATAATCAGCGTAGGGGATAAGTTGACTTACTCCCCCGATCCACACCATCAAAAATACAGGCCTGATGGTCTGTTCAGCGGAGAGTTTTATTATGGCATCCAGTAGCCCGTCTGAGCCGCTTTCGACTGCGAGCAAACCTGATTTCCTGGTTCGCTGGCTGATCATACTGGGCTGTCTTTCAGGCATTCTGCTTCTGTTTTATCTGGATGGGTTGCTGCACCAGCATCCCACTTTCTCCATGGAGGGTGAAAATCTCAATTATGGCCTCCTGTTTCTGACCGGGCTTTTCACCGGCTTTCATTGCATAGGGATGTGTGGGGCTTTGGTGGTGGGCTATTCATTGCGAGGTGCTGGCACGCAACCGGCGGGGTGGCGTTCACATTTGCTGTATGCCTCGGGCAAGACGCTATCTTACACAGTTATCGGTGCGTTATTTGGCGCAGTGGGAGCCATCGTCACGTTTACTCCCTGGCTTAGAGGTGTGGCTGGATTGTTTGCCGGGGTATTTCTGCTGATTTTCGGATTGAGTGTCATTAATCCCGGTTGGTCGCTGCATCGTTTGCGCTTAAAGACACCCGGATTTCTGATGCGCTTCATAGGGCAGTCGTACCGGCGATGCAGCCACCCGCTGGTCATCGGTTTGCTTAATGGTTTGATGATTATCTGCGGCCCTTTGCAGGCCTTGTACATACTGGCGGCGGGTACCGGCAGTCCGCTGACAGGCGCACGGATGTTGTTTGCGTTTGGGTTGGGAACCTTGCCGGTCATGATGGGTTTTGGTGTTTTGACTACTGGGGTCTCCAGTCGAATAGCACCGCAGATCGTCAAGGCTTCAGGTGTTCTGGTCGTGGCCTTAGGTCTCATCATGCTGAATCGTGGTTTACTGATGACGGGTTCCGGCTGGGATTTTATTAGCGTAAAACATCGGCTGTTATCGGAGCAGGTGGCCACTTCGGGTGATTCAGCGGGGGAGCATCATCATGGAATGGCGAGACAGGATCTGCCTGATTGGGCCAAAAAGCTCAACGATGAGATTGCCGCATTGCTGGAACAGTGGCGTACCGCTCGCCGGGTGGCGGAATGAATATTCTGACGCGACAGGCCATAGTGGCCGGAATAGTGGGAAATGCCTTGGAATGGTACGACTTCGCCTTGTACGGGCACTTTTCAGTATTTATCGGAAAAACCTTTTTCCCCTCAGGGGAGGCGGGTTTGGGCATTCTGGCGGCCTTTGCCGTTTTTAGCGTCAGCTTTTACATGAGGCCGATCGGTGCGATGCTCTTCAGCATTATGGGAGACAAGTACGGACGTAAAAAAGCCCTGTCGCTGTCAATGCTCGGTATGGCGATTCCGACTGCAGGCATAGGTTTGTTGCCCGCTTACGCGGAGATCGGCTTTTAGGCTACGGCACTACTGGTTGTGTTGCGATTGTTTCAGGGATTGTCCCTAGGAGGAGAGATGGGAGGGGCCGTGACCTATGTCATGGAGCACACACCGCCGCATCGTATCGGTTTTGCCTCAGGTTTGATTCAGGCCAGCACTTGTGGTGGTTTGTTGTTGGGGAGTTTGGTTTCTGGCGGTTTGTCTGGTGTGCTGAGCGATGCTGATTTTACGGCCTGGGGATGGCGTATACCGTTCTTGCTGGGGGTGGTGGCCGCTGGTATCGGGCTCAAAATCCGCCGGGATATGCCAGAAAGCGCGGTGTACGAACTGGCTCGGTCGGAGGAGCGTTTGTTGCGAAACCCGCTGCGAACTCTGGTTTCGGCACACAAACGGGCTGTGTTGCTGGGAGTGGCCCTGGTTGCTCCGATGACCTGTTGTTTCTTCCTTGTGTTTGTTTATTTCAACAGTTTCATGATCTCGGAACTGCATCTGCCGGCAGGGCAATCACTCATGCTGACGTCCCTGGCGTTGTTCCTGTCACTCATTGCCACCGTGCTTAGCGGTTGGAGTTCAGATCATCTGGGGTATCGGCGGGTTTTGGCTCTGGGTGTGGGAGCGGCCCTTCTGACCGTGTTACCCATGATGGCCGGCATATCGGGCATCTGGTCTATGGCGGGTGTTTGGCCAGCCTTTTTCGGATTCGCCGTGTTGATTGGCGTGTACACCAGCCCGGTATTCGGTGCCGTAGCGGGCTTATTTCCTACCGAGGTGCGGTACAGTGGTGTCAGTTTTGCGGTAAACATCGCCGCACCCTTGTTCGGTAGCACAGTACCCTTTATGGCGGCGTGGTTGATTCAAGCGCAGGGAACGCAAACAGCATTCATGACGTTGGCCGGATACGTCACGGTGCTGTTTGCTTTTGCGGGAGTGGCTGTGTATCGCTTGGGCATGAAAAGCGGGTTGCCGCGCCAAGGTTAACAGGATATTGGCCTGACAATCTGGAGATTGTCTGAGCCGGGAGTGAGGGAAATGGCTACACTGGAACGTCAAAAAAACCAGGCATTTCCCTAATTCCTAATCCCTAATCC
>JBPCSC010000188.1:0-7599 GCA_051007495.1 Methylococcaceae bacterium
ATGCAATCCTTCAGCCTCGACACCGGCTTCATGCTCCAGCCACCAGTTACTCCAACCGAACAGGATCAGAGTCGTCACCGTGATAGGAACGAGCAAGGTACCGGCCAGCAACAGTAATAGGCGCTGACGCATTTCGAGCACAATTTTTTTCATTGAAATCTCAAGGCTACATGAATCAACGGAGGCCGAACCACCCGGTCAGAAACCGGATTGAGACGGGCAAGGTCTACGCAGACGGATAAGTGGGGTGCGGATTATGCCGCATATCAACTACCAATCCATCACTTTCTCAATATCATTCACTATTGTCCTGTTTGGGGGGGCTGTCTTTGCCGTACTGGCTGAAACCGATATCTAAAGCCGATGGCCGCTGAACTTGACACCTCATACAAAGCGCGGAACGCTAGGGGCTTTCCTTACCCCACACCCAGAGCAGAAAGCCCCCTGTGTTTCCATCCATTCCAGACGCATTGCATCACCCTTTGTCCCTGGCCTTGACCGCATTCGATCAAGGCTCAAGCCCCGCCCGTACTTCCACGCTGCCTGAGTCCATCCGGGACAGCCTCGCCTACGTCTTTGCCATCAGCCCATTTGTTGCCCAGCACTGCGCCCGTCAACCTGAGGATCTCATCCATCTGGCTGAGTCGGGCCGCTTGCTCAAACGTGTTGCGCCTGAAGAATATACAGACCTGCTACGCACCCTGACACCATCGGCACCCTCCGAAACCGACTGGATGCGCCTCATCCGGCAGTTCAGAAACCGGGAAATGGTGCGGATTGCCTGGCGTGACATCGCCGGTTGGGCCAGTCTGGATGACACGCTGCTGGAATTGTCCTGGCTGGCTGAAACCCTGATTGAATCCAGCCTGGGCTTTTTGTTTGAACAGACGAAGGCCCTTGGCCCTGTGCCCGTGGACAGACATGGAGCACCGCAAACCCTAGTCGTTCTCGGCATGGGCAAACTGGGCGCGCACGAGCTGAATTTTTCCTCTGATATCGACCTGATTTTCGCCTACCGGGACGACGGCAGCGTGCCCGATCGCAAACAAACGCCTTACAGCGAGTTTTACACCCGCCTGGCACGCAGTTTGGTCAAAGTGCTTGATACCCGCACCGAAGACGGTTTCGTCTTCCGGGTGGATACCCGACTCAGGCCTTTTGGCGACAGCGGCCCACTGGTGATGAATATCGAATCCATGGACATTTACTACCAGGGACAGGCCCGGGAATGGGAGCGGTATGCGATGGTGAAAGCCAGGGTTGTGGCGGGTGATCGGGCGGCCGGGCAAGAACTGGACGCGATCATTCGTCCGTTCGTGTACCGACGCTACCTTGATTATCGGGCCTTGGGTGAATTACGCAGCTTAAAGCAAAAAATCACCTGCGAACTGCACCGGCGTGACCGTCTCGATAATGTGAAACTGGGTCCTGGAGGGATTCGTGAGATTGAGTTCATTGGTCAGGCGTTTCAGTTGATACGCGGCGGGCAGGAGCCACGTCTTAGAGCGCGAGGGATTCTGGAGATACTGACCTCACTGGCTGCGCTGGGTTTGTTGCCGGAAACGGTGGTGGAACCCTTGTCGGAGTCTTATCGGTTTTTGCGTCGGGTAGAAAACCGTCTGCAACAGTATGCCGATGCTCAAACCCACGATCTGCCCACTGATCCCATCCAGCAAGCAAGCCTGGCTTTGGCCATGGGTTATCCTGACTGGGCGCAGTTCACACTGGCCTTGAATGCCGTGCGGGATCAGGTTCACACCGTGTTTCAACAGGTGATAGAAACCCGCCCGGATGAGGCCGAACAGTCCTTCACACTCAGCGAAGAAGTGGCTGCGAATCAGCCTTTTCTGCGTGCTTCCGGGTGGCCGGAAACCGAACCCGCCGCCGAATTGCTGGCCCGTTTTGCCACCCGGCCGGCCATACGCCACGCCACCTCTCGTGGTATGGCCGAAATTAACCGCTTATTGCCGGCCGTGCTGCACATGAGTGCCCGCTCGGCGCATCCATTGGCAGCACTGGAACGCTTGCTCGCCCTGCTGGAAGCCATAGCCAGCCGTACGGTTTATCTGAGTCTTCTGGCTGAAAATACCCGCATACTGGCGCAACTGGTCAAAATGGCGATCGAGGGGCCCTGGATCATCCACTACATTTCACGCCACCCGGTGTTGCTGGATGAACTACTCGACACCCGACGTTTACACACCCCGCTAACCAAAACCGAACTGAAACAGGAACTGCAAAACCGCTGGTCTGCGGTGGATGCCAACGATGTGGAGCAGATACTGATCGTGTTAAGGCAATTCAAGCAATCCAATGTGCTGCGGGTGGCGGCCGCCGATTTGATGGGTTCCATACCGGTGATGGTGGTCAGCGACTACCTGACCTGGATCGCCGAGGTATTGATCGACACCGTATTGACCTGGGCCTGGCGACTCACCGCCGAACGCCATCCGCCGCCGCCCGACACCCACCCAGATAGCCCCGCTCATTTTGGTGTGATCGCGTATGGCAAACTGGGCGGGATAGAACTTGGCTACAGTTCCGATCTGGATTTGGTATTCCTGTACGAAGGCGATGACGAGTCGACTGATTTTTTCACCCGCCTGGTGCGCCGCTTCATACATCTCATGACCGCCAACACACCGGCGGGCCTGCTCTACGAAATTGATTTGCGTCTTAGGCCCTCCGGTGCTTCGGGGCTGTTGGTCAGCCGTGTCGATGCCTATGCCCATTATCAGATGAATAAGGCCTGGACCTGGGAACAGCAGGCTTTGGTCAAAGCCCGGTTTGTTGCGGGCGATCCGCAGATTGCAAAGGCATTCGGGCAGATACGCCACAGTGTTCTGAGCCGAGAACGTGAATACTCGGCATTAAGGTGTGAGGTACTGGAGATGCGCGAAAAAATGCGGGCCAATATGCCACCGCATTCGCCTTTGGTGTTTCCGCTCAAGCAAGGAACCGGCGGTATTGTGGATATAGAATTTCTAGTACAATTTGGCGTTCTGTCGGGTGCTCATAACCACGCTGCACTCACCGACTGGACTGACATCATCCGCCTGCTTGACGCTTTGGCTGATGTCGGGTTTTTGAGTCCCGACGATGCCGGTTTTCTGAAACACGCGTACTGCACCCTGCGTGAGCGCGTTCACCGGGCGGCTTTGCAAGAAGTCGCTGCGGAAGTCCCGATCACCGAATATCACGATTTACGCACCCGAGTGAGCCTGATAGGGCAACACCTTATGGAGTGCGCTACCTCACCTCTCATTTCTTCATAAACTTTTCGGAGACACATTGCATGGCTATGGATGACAAAAACGGTTTCATCTGGCTTGATGGCGAATGGCTGCCCTGGCGTGAAGCCAAAACCCACGTCCTCACCCACACGCTGCATTATGGTTGCGGCGTATTCGAAGGCCTGCGGGCCTACCAAACCCCCAAAGGAACCGCCATTTTCCGCTTGCGCGATCACACCGATCGTTTATTCCGCTCTGCACACATCATGCGCATGGCCATCCCGTTCGACAAAGACACGCTGGATCAAATCCAGCTTGAAGCCGTAGGCCGCAACCAACTGGCCAGCGCGTACATACGGCCCATGTGTTTTTATGGTTCGGAAGGTATGGGCCTGCACGCCAAAGGGCTTAAGGTGCATGTGATGGTGGCCGCGTGGGAATGGGGTGCTTATCTGGGAGCCGAAAACATGGCCCGGGGCATCAAGGTGCGAACATCTTCCTATGTACGCAATCACGTTAATAGTGTGATGTGTAAAGCCAAAGCCAATGGCAATTACCTGAATTCGATACTGGCCGTACAGGAAGCCATAGAAGCCGGTTGTGATGAGGCTTTGCTGCTCGACCACGAAGGATATGTCGCCGAAGGCAGCGGCGAAAACGTTTTTATTATCCGGCGCGGCAAACTATATACCCCCGACCTGACCTCGGCCCTGGAAGGCATTACCCGTGAAACCATAGGCACAATCGCCCGCGAACAAGGCCTGGAAATGATAGAAAAGCGGATTACCCGTGATGAAGTCTATGTCGCCGATGAAGCCTTTTTCACCGGTACGGCAGCGGAAGTCACCCCCATACGGGAACTCGATGGCCGCATTATAGGATCGGGTTCGCGTGGTCCCATCACTGAACGCCTGCAAGCCCTTTACTTCGATTATGTAGGCGGTCGCCGGGATGACCATCAAGACTGGTTAAGTTACGTACCGGTCTAAACCTTATCCCTGGCGTTTGAGGTATAACCACCCTCGGCCATTATTCATTATGTTTTAGATACCCGGGCATCCTGCCCGGGCCATCCCTCCTCGTTTTACACGCAGCATTACCTCAAAAAAGCTTTTCCCAAAGCTGGTTCATAACCCCTGATCAGGTTCCCGCACACCAGTGCGGACAAAATAAAGCCCCAGTGCACACCGCATAACTGTCGCGACTCGGTAGATAATATACCCAGGCCCTGGCACTACAGATCGACGACCTGCGTCAACGCGACCCGCTGGCAGAGTGGCAAGGCGTTTCGCCATCCACTGACAACCCGTTCTCAACTCACAACCCCCCCCCAAAAAACCAAAACCATGACAGTCCATCTGAATATCAACGCCTTGCGCAAGCGGGCGGCAGAACTCGCGAACCAGTATGCAGACATCACCTCGGAAAAACAGCATGACCAGAATTTCATGCGGGATTTTTGCGCGGTATTCGGTATATCTTCCTCACGTATCGAATGGCAATTCAAGGTCAGAAAAAATAAACAGGCCGTAAAGTGGGTTGATGGCTTTATTCCCGGCCTGTTGTTGATGGAAATGAAATCAGCGGGTGAGAATCTGGATGATGCCTATCGTCAGGCGGCAGAATATATTGCTTTACTGCCGGATCACCTGATTCCCCCCACCGTGTTGGTGTGCGACTTTCAAACCTTGCGCTGTTACTTGCGTAAATCCGGCGACATCATCGAAATACCGCTGGCCGATTTACCCCAGCGTATAGATTCCCTGCTGTTTCTGGCCGGTTATGAAGCCAAAGCCATTGAAAAACAGCAACAAGCCAACGAACAGGCGGCGGAACAACTCGCGCAACTGCACGATGCCATCAAGGCAACGGGTTACGAAGGCTACCACCTTGAACAATATCTGGTGCGCCTGCTGTTCTGTCTGTTTGCCGAAGATACTGGCCTGTTCGGAGAAAACGGCCTGTTTCTCGACCTCCTCATCAATCATACCCGAGTCGATGGCTCTGATTTGCACGGCCAGTTATCACAGCTATTCGATACGCTCAACAAGCCGCACGAAAAACGCCTCAAAAACCTGCCGGAACATTTGTCTGCTTTTCCTTATATCAACGGCTCCATTTTTGCCGGCCAACTGGATATTTGCCAGTTCGAGGAAGCCACCCGCAAAACCCTGATCGACTGCGCAAAACTGGATTGGAGCGTCATCAGTCCGGCGATATTCGGCTCACTGTTTCAGGCCATCATGCACTTCGATGATGAAGCCGGAAAATCAAAAACCAAAAAACGCCGGGAACTGGGGGCGCATTACACCAGCGAAGCCAATATCCTCAAGGTCATCGATCCCCTGTTCATGGACGCTTTGCGTGAGGAATTGGCCCGCCTGAAACGCGGTAGAAACAAGGACAAACTCAGAGCTTTTCATCGACGTCTGTCAGAAATGCAATTTTTAGATCCGGCCTGTGGGTGCGGCAATTTCCTGGTCATCGCCTACCGGGAATTGCGTTTGCTGGAACTCGAAGTGATCGAAATACTGGAAGGCAAAAATACCATGTCCCGCCTGAATATGGACGACACGATACTCTGCAACGTCGATCAGTTTCACGGCATGGAAATCGACAGCAGCGCGGCTCAAATAGCCAAACTCGCACTATGGCTCACCGACCATCAAATCAATCTCAAGGTACAACGCTTCGGTAATTACTTACAGCGCATCCCCCTAACCAAAGCCGCCAATATCGTTTGTGGTAATGCCTTGCAACTGGACTGGAATACGGTTTTACCAGCCGAAAAATGCAGTTATGTAATGGGGAATCCGCCGTTTATTGGCAAAACATGGCAAACCAGCCAGCAACGGGCTGATATGACGCATGTTTGCAAAGGCATGAATCGCTATGGTGATCTGGATTATGTTGCAGGATGGTATGTGAAATCTGCCGATTACATCAAAGTCAATCCTTCTATTCCGGTCGCTTTTGTATCAACCAATAGTATTACCCAGGGCGAACAGGTCGCCACACTCTGGAAGTATTTGATGACCGGTAACACGCCAATCCATATTCATTTTGCTCACCGAACATTCCGCTGGAGCAATGAAGGCAAGGGAGTTGCAGCAGTACATTGCGTGATTATTGGCTTCGGATTGAGTCCAGCCAGGCAGCCAGTTATTTACGATTATGGTAATAATATCAACGGAGATGCAAGCGCAATCAATGCCAGCCACATCAACCCTTATTTGATTGATGCGCCAGCGGCATTTATTGAAAAAAGACGCAACCCTCTACGCGAAGATACCCCGCCAATGGTCAATGGAAACAAACCGACCGACGGTGGACATTTACTGTTGTCTCCTCAAGAAGCCGCCGACATTCGCAGGGATGATCCGATAGCCGCAAAGTATATTCGCCCTTTTTTGGGTGCTGAAGAATTTATAAATGGGATAGAGCGTTATTGCCTATGGCTGAAAGATAGTACGGCCAGTGACAGAAAAGCATCGCCTGAAATCCAGCGCAGGATTGAATCAGTAAAAGCCATGCGCCTAGCAAGTTCTGATGCTCAAACTCAAAAAGATGCTGCCACTCCGTATCTTTTTCAAAAAATCAGGCAAACTGAAAAACCCTATTTACTGATTCCCAGTGTATCTTCTGAGCAACGGATATTTGTGCCTATTGGCTATTTGCTGCCGGATGTTATCACCAGTAATCTGGTTTATATGTTGCCAAACGCTACGCTCTATCACTTCGGCATCCTCTGCTCGACCATGCACAATACCTGGATGCGCACCGTTTGTGGACGTTTGAAAAGTGATTACAGCTACTCCAACACCATCGTCTACAACAACTTTCCCTGGCCGGATAAACCCACTGAAGCCCAACGCAAAAAGATCAGCGCAGCGGCGCAGAAAATACTGGACGAACGTCAGGCCGAAGTAGACCGCTCTGCCGCACAAAACCAAACCTGCTCACTGGCTGACCTTTATGCGCCCGGCAACATGCCAGCCGACCTGCTCAAAGCCCACACCCAACTAGACAAAGCCGTAGACGCGGCCTACGCCTACCAGGGCGACAACGACGAAGCCGCCCGCGTCGCTTTTTTGTTTGATCGCTACCTGAAACTGACAGCCCCTCAGCCAGAGCAGGGTGGATAAGCTAACGTGAATTCTGGATAAGGCGGGTGGCAACTGATGGGGATTGGCGGAATCCTTACTCCCATCTCACTGTAAAAAGTGCCGGAAACAAAAGGACACAGGAGTCGCAACATGCTTGAAAAGCCTTTTGCATTGGGTGAAACCGTGATCACACCCGGAGCCAGTGAGGCCCTCACCGGATAGAGGACAGGCGCATCTGGATCGTGACGGAAGGGGATCGT
>JBPCSC010000189.1:0-2205 GCA_051007495.1 Methylococcaceae bacterium
TATGAAACCACAATAGTGTTTCCGCTGATCTTAAATAGGGTTTGTCCAGTTCCAGTCTGTCCAGTTTGCCGTCCAGTAGCACACGCAGATGATCCGACTGATCGGCGCGACCGACGGCAAGATGCAAGGATTTGAAGGTAACACCAATCAGGTTGTCTGCGGTTTTGCCCAGTAGTTCACACAGTTTGGCGTTGGTTTTGAGGATTCTGTACTCTGCATCGGTATACGCCAGACCGACGGCCACCTGTTCAAACGTACCCCGAAAGTGTTCATGGGCCTGAAGCAAAGCCTGTTGCTGCCCCCCTTTTCTACGTGCCCGGCCCTGTACGATCCTGGTAATCATCAGTATGGACACGACCATCAGCAGGCTGATGCCGCCTATTTTTATTGCCAGATCATGAATGACAGCGTCCAACCCCGCCCGGTCTTCACTGACTCTGAGTGTCCAGGGTGTGCCGGGCACGGCGCGTAGGCGGATCAAGGACGCTTCGGTTTGGGTATGGACAAAACCAGTCGATTCATCGATTCCACTCCGCAACAATTCGATTTTGCCTACATTGTGTGTTAATGGCCATAGCCCTGACAGGGTGGCCAGATAAGCTTTGGGGTTGACGGTCAGGATCAGTATGGCTGCCGGTATGTCCGAGGCAGTACGAATGGCTGCGGCAAAACCTAGCGCGTGGTCAAAATCAATGAACGCCTGTTCCTGGCCCAAGCGGATCTGATCAAGCACCTGGCTTAGGCCTGGGCCGTAGGGTAAATCGGCCCCCACGGACAAAAGCAACTGGCCTTGGGGGTTAAACACCGCAGCACCGGCATAACTGTGGTATTGAGTCAATAGTTCCAGGGTGCGGCTCAAACTGTCCCGCTCAACAGGCGTATCGTGGTCGATCAAATTCAGGAGTGTATCTTTGAATAAGGGATTTCTGGCATGATAAAGCACGTTCTTATGCCGCTCTTGTAGCCATGCGGTCAGTTCTGCCAGCTTGATATTGGCCACAGTATCGAGTCGGTCGGACTGCTCCTGATGGACTGCAGCCGATAACGCTACAAAAATAAAATCTCCGCCTAGCAGGGTCAGCGTCACTAAAAAGACGGCAATCCACCAGGCTATTCCTGAGTTTCCTATGATTACTCGCATTCTAATTCATTGTTTTAAGGCAAAAGAGGGCTAAAGTAATGCCGAACAACGCTTACGTCGTCAGACAACTGTCGGATATCGATCCTCGCGCCTGGAACGCACTGTCCGACGGGGCCTATCCTTATCTGCGTCATGAATTTCTTGCTGCCCTGGAGACGGAAGGCTGTCTCGGGGCCAAGGTGGGCTGGATGCCTTATCATCTGGTACTCGAAGACGATGCCGGAACGCTTCTGGCAGCCTGTCCTGCCTATCTCAAATCCAATTCTTTTGGAGAATTTGTGTTTGACTGGATGTTTGCCGATGCCTACGCTCAGGCCGGACTCGATTATTACCCCAAACTGGTGATTGCCGCTCCGTTCACACCCACTACCGGCCCGCGTCTGCTGGTTCATCCCGATCACCGTGACGGCCCACTGGCTGACGATCTGATAGCACGCGTCATTGATGTAGCCTTGGGAATAGGAACCTCTTCCGCCCACTGGTTGTTCACGGTGGACGCAGCCTTGATGGATTCGCCTAAGCTGCTTAAGAGAATGGGTTATCAGTTTCACTGGAACAATCCTGGAGTCAGCAACTTTGAAGAATACCTGGCCGGTTTTACTTCCAAAAGACGCAAAGAGATCAAACGAGAGCGACGCATGGTTTTTGAGGCCGGCATTGTGATGAAACGACAGCGTGGAGATGAAGTTGAGCCCCCACTGTGGGATCAGGTGTACGAATTGTATTGCCAAACGTTCGCCCAATACGGCAATTACCCGGCCTTGAGTCGCCGTTTTTTTTATACCCTGGCGGCCACCATGGGCGAAAACGTGCTGTTGGTCGGCGGCTACCGCGATCAGCAATTGGTGGCCATGGCCTATTTTCTGATTGGCCGTGATTGCCTGTACGGTCGCTATTGGGTGGCGGTCGAGGATGTGCCTGGACTGCATTTTGAGGCCTGTTATTACCAGGGGGTGGAATACTGCCTGGAAGCCGGTTTGCATCGCTTTGAACCGGGTGCGCAGGGGGAACACAAGATCAGTCGGGGGTTTCTGCCCACTCCAACATGGTCAGCCCACTGGATT
>JBPCSC010000190.1:0-6026 GCA_051007495.1 Methylococcaceae bacterium
CATACAGGGAGCCAGTAAAAACAAGGCTGGGTTCAGAGTATTTTCTTTGAGATGACTGATCAATGGCGATTAGTTTATTCAAGGTCTTTCTTGAAAAAGCCATTATTTGCGGCCCAATGATCCTGGTATGAGGGTAGATTGCCTGTATGATCCGGGGGGACAGTACCGATACGACCAAACCACGTCGTGCCGATATAACGGCTGTTTGTGCTCGCCATGCCCTTACTGAGTAGTCAGTAAGGACACAAATTGGAACGACTCCATGCCACTGAAATGCAATCGCTATCTGGAATGACTGTAATAATCCCTCAAACCAATTATCACTTCCGGTTCTACTGTCGTACAAATAATGTGTGGGTTGCACAGTTTTTAGTGCATTTAATACTTGTGGTACGTAAGGTTTTGATCTGTCTATTGATACCTTATGAACATTTTTTACACCCAAATACTCTTCAGCTGAAGCAAGTAATTCCCTATATTCAATTAAATCCCAACCTTTAAGGCCGGCCTCAATACACAAAATGGTATTATTTGGAGATTTTCTCCTGAAAACAGCGAGAGAAATAATGTTAATTATCGTCAGTATTAAATAAGAAATGAGATAAGGAAAAAAAACCAGTCTTGGTGAGAGGCTGTTTTTTATAAAAGATAAAATATTTTTTTTTGTCAACATTATAATGTACCGTCTAGGTTTCTTGTATCGCCGTGAACTCTGGCAGGAACTCCCGCAACAATTGCGAAATCAGGTACAGATCTAGTCACTACCGCATTGGCGGCTACAATAACATTATCCCCTATTGTGACACCTCCGATAATAACCGAACCAGAAGCGATCCAGCATCCAGATCCAATTCGTATATCATATCCAGAGACAGGAACTTCGTTGTCCCCCCCACCCCAAGATGCACCATTTATTACCTCTTCAAGCCCCGCTCTTTGTCCTTTTTTAAAAAGGTGCTTACCGGTAAGCACCATGACATTTTGTCCAAAAATGGTGTAATCACCAATATAAATAGACCCGCTAGATACATTGAACAATGTATTGGCTAGAGCAACTTTTTTCCCGGTGACAAGAATCCCTCCGGAACCCATTGTATAAGAGGTTTCGTAAAAATAATAAAGAAACCATCGAATAAGAGGTCTCATTATTGGTCGTAAATTTCGGTGTAACCAATTGGTTGTATTCAATGTGTACGATTTTATTTTAGTGGTAAATTTACAAGGTAAATAGTTGATTTTAATGTTGTGAAAACATATTAAAACCGTCAAAACCCCCATCCCCCATCAACAAATACATTTTGACCTGTCATATAAACAGACATGTCACTGGCAAGAAAAGCTATAACGCCTCGAAAATCATCTTCGGTTGCCATGCGTCCAATTAGAGTTTTTTTACTGTATCGTGTTATAAATCTTGGGGGCTGATTTCTTAGTATACCACCTGGTGAGATGCAATTAACTCGTACCTCAGGAGATAGCGTAGAGGCCAACCATCGATTTAGTTGAATGAGACCACCTTTGGATGCTGCATACGCGGCAGGATTACTCATGTCAGTTCCCTCATACAAGTTCCAATCCGGGCCATAGGCACCATAGATTGAAGCAATGTTAATTATGGAACCATGTCCAGATTCTTTAAGAACTGAATTAAATCCCTGGCACAGATGAAATACTGCAGTAAGGTTGACTTCTATTGCTCTACGCCAAGTATCAATAGTTTGCTCCTGAAAAGGTACACCCCATCCTGTTAATTCAGATGTACCCACAAATGCGGCATTATTAATGAGTATGTCCAGACCCTCAGGAATGGTTTTTCTTATTAATGATGTTCGTGCTTCTTCGATCTCCAGATCGCATTGTATGGTTTGTATTTTAATATCAGTAAACTGATCAAGATTTGAGAGTAGACAAGAAAAATCAGAATTCGGTCGATCGAGTAATAATAGTGAACATCCCATTTCTGCCAAAGTTTCTGATATAACACTCCCTAAACCACCATTTGCGCCAGTAATCAAGGCCCGTCTCCCACTGAGATTCATAAGCTGTTTTAATCTATTCATGAAGTACCAGCCTTTTCCTGATAAGCCATTCAGCCCATTCGAAATCATAAGCAGTATCAATATCTACTGAACGCTCTTGTGGAATATGTACCGCTTTCACACGCCCCTGAAATATGGAGTCATGATTCATAACAAATGATGGTTTGGCGACATACGCTACGGTGGTCATATCATAAACGGATGGTGCATCCTGTCTTCTGTTTACAGCATCTTCCGGAGGAATAACCAACTCTACGGTAGTATCTTCCTTTATTTTTACCATGTTGAAATAGGGATTGCGATGGGCATCCGTCATAGTGATTACAACGTCTGCATCACCATTACTATAAACGTCCAGACATTTATCTATATCCACTGGCAACCTCAGAGGTGCTGTAGCCGGTACTGATACGAAGGCGTCAAGGTGATAGTTTTCAACAGTGGAAAGATATTCCAGCGCGTGTTGCCAGGCCAACCATTCCGGTGTGGTATCCTGCGCCAGTTTCTTTGGCCGCATGAAAGGAACTTCAGCACCATACGATTTGGCTACTCCGGCAATTTCAAAACAGTCAGTTGATACTATGACCCGTTCTATCCTTGAAACCGATCTGGCTTGATCTATAGCCCACCCGATCAATGGCTTGCCGTCCAGTGAGCGTATATTCTTCCCAGGTAAACCTTTGGAACCCCCCCGTGCAAAGATAAAGGCGACCGTCTTCATTGAACTGAATAATTATGTAGTAACAAAAACCTGAATACCAGATTGTGCAGATGAAGATCTGGCTGCCTCTATAACTTTTAGTACGGATAATCCATCCTGTGCCGAAACCTCAGGGTATATACCATGTTCAATACACTTAATAAAGTGATTCCATTGATTGATATAGCTTATATCCGGTTTAGGGGGTTGATCAAATATGACATTCCATTTATCGGTTTTTGTGCAATAGTGTCTCACTGTTCCTTGAAGGGCATCCCAATGTAAACTTCCTTCCGTTCCTATGGCTTGACAATAACGCGTTGAATCCCTTCTGGCAAAATCCATACTTAGAGTACCAACTATTTGATTTTTATTTTGAATCTCAGGCGTTAATCCCATAGTCAAATAAACCGTATCTTCAACATCTATATCCAGATCTCCGAGTCGTCCTATCCAGGCACTAACCCATATAATGTTGCCAAAAATCCAGCGGAGATAGTCTAGTTCGTGACTGAGTTCGAGTAAAACACCCCCACCCAGTTCAGATTTGGCTGAAACTCCATTACGATAATCTGTGCCTTGTCTCCATGTGGGGAGATATTGTCCTACTTCGCAATGTATCGAAAAAATCCGCCCCAGTTCATTGTTTTTAATAATACGGCGAAATTCAACCAAGGACGGGAGAAATCTTAGATTGTAGCCAATTTGTACTGCTATACCGGAGGATTTTATTTCTTGTATAAATAATTCGGCATCATTTGAATTGGTGGCCATAGGTTTTTCGATTAGCAGGTGACAGCCTATACGCATCAGACTCTTTGCCACGCTCAAATGATAAGGTGCTGGATTGGCTATTATGGCTATCGTTGGTTTACTTTTCAAAGCCTCATCAATGTTCGTAAATAACCCGTCAGCATATTCAGGCACTTCCTGTACCTGGCTTTGGCTTAGCACACGTATATCAGATTCCGGTTGAGCTTCTCTAATCAATCGTAAATGCCGCCTTCCTATGCTGCCATATCCAACGATTAAAATTCGTTCGGTCATGCTATTTCTTATATCGTATCGTAGAAAAAAAATGACAATCACATAATAACACTATATTAAAATAAATCGATTTAGTATGTCTAATCCAATGTGCCCGCTACGTTCTGGATGAAATTGCGTTGCAATAATATTATTGTGTTGAATAGCAGCACACATTCTAATTCCACCATATAAAAAATCTGCTAATCTAACGGAGTGATTGGATGGGTGGCATACAAAAGAGTGTACGAAATAAACCGAAGGTTGTGAGTTTTCTAAGCCAGAGAATACAGTATTGTTCCAGTTACTCTTGGTTTCAGTTTGAATTAGTTCATTCCATCCTATGTGAGGTATTCTTTGAACCTTACCATCAATTGTTAACCTTGGAATTTCAATAACACATCCATTAATGATACCAAGACCACTATTTGTTCCAAATTCCTGACTGTAGTCAAATAGCATCTGCATACCAACGCAAATACCTAAGAATGGACGATTCATGTTGACATAACGAATAATTTCATAATCCATTCCTTGTGATCGAATTTCAGTAATGCAACCCTTAAATGAACCAACGCCAGGAATAACCAGTTTAGATGCTTTGCAGATTTTAGTTGAATCATGTATAACTTCAACTTCAGCTCCGCAATATTCAAAGGCACGAATAACATTATAGATATTGCATAATCCATAATCTAAGATAGATATCTTACTTTTCATGATTTAAAACTTCTTACTAAAAGACCTTTGCTCAGACATTCATTGCGAATATCGTGTATGGTTAAGCGCTTATAGTGAAGTACATCAGCCATAGAGACTGCATCTGCCTTTCCTTGCAAAACAGCTGATATAAAGTCGTCAGGTTTACCCATACCTCCACTTGCAATAACTGGCACCGAGACTGAACTACTAACCTGTTGAATCAGATCCAAATCGAAACCTCTTCGAGTTCCCTCCCTATCTACAGAGGTAAGTAGCACTTCTCCCGCACCCAAACTAACTGCTCTTTGTACCCATTCAACAACATCCATTCCAGTTCTTTCGCGACCATTGTCTGTATACACCTCCCACCTATTATGACTTATTGATTTTGCCTCTACAGAAACTACCATAGATTGAGAACCAAATTTATAAGCTACTTCTGAAATCAGTTCTGGATTACTAATAGCAGCAGTATTTATTGCAATCTTATCTGCACCAGATCGTAGAATATGACGGGCATCCTGAATTGTACGAATACCACCTCCTACTGTAATTGGAATAAATACATCTCTAGCTATTTCGTTTATAAGTTCAGTTAACATATTTCTTCCGTATAGACTTGCAACAGCATCCATGAAAATCAACTCGTCTGCGCCATCATTATAGTATTTGATTGCATGTTGTGTAGGATTGCCAATTACCCTAAGTCCTTCTAAACAAATCCCCTTGATTAGATTTTTTCCTTTAATATCTAGTCTAGGAATAATGCGAATGTTATTCATTTTAATGACGTTCTGATGAATTTATGTTAAGTTCTTACGAAGCTTCCACATTTCGTTTTCCCATTTCCATATATGGGGTGATCTAAATGTATCAGCAAGAGCCATATAATATTCTAGATTCATAATGGGTTCCTCAAACATCTTGTGTGCTTTTGGGTATTCGGCAGGATTAATGCTTAAATAATTGAAAATCTCGTTAGCAAAACGTTCGGGGAATTCATGATCAAATCTTTTTACCAGCGATATTCCCTCATCCCTAGTAATGTCACCAGATCGTATTTCCTGCGAAGCGTCATAACTGGCACGTCCTATACCAAACTTTATACCGGTTGTATGATAATGAAAATCATCCACTCGGTCATCAATGCTGTTATATTTTGAATATGTGCCCGGAGTACGTTCTGGTGAAGCTTCGAAACCACCGTGTTCGACAGAATAATAATAGCAACTTTGTGGATGCCACTTTAGATAGTAACCAAGATAGTGAACCTCAACTTTTTTCTCGAAGAGGGTATCTTTGTTCGCTGGGAGGTAAGGTAGCAAGTCTTTATCATCAAGCCCAAAATATCTCTTAAGATCAGAAATGGAAGTTCCCCCAAAAAACAAATCTGAAGGTGAATTTGTTGAATGATATGATGCATGCCTTAAGGATGTATTAGTGTCACTTATTGGATTTCCATATTCTGATTCATTTTCTCCGTAAAACACTAATGGTATATCTAGTTGTATTGCCATTCTTGGTGCTAAGGCTTTTTGGCCAAACATAAATGGTTGAAA
>JBPCSC010000191.1:0-4205 GCA_051007495.1 Methylococcaceae bacterium
GGGAAAGTTCCTGGCTAATGTCAGCCACGACATAAGCACCCCCATGAATGCCATCATCGGCTTGACCGCACTAACCCTGGAAACCGAATTAAATCCTCGCCAGAAGGATTATTTAACCAAGGTGCACAGGGCCGCCCGGGCATTACTACGCTTACTCAACGACATACTGGATTATTCCAAGATTGAGGCGGGTTTTATGGCATTGGAATCGGTTTCTTTTGAACTGGAAGATGTCATCAGTACCGTCACCGATTTGTACAGCGATCAAATCAGGGCCAAAGGAATTGACTGGTATATTGAACTGGATCCCCGACTGCCCCGTTACCTGCGGGGTGATGCGTTCCGCTTCAATCAGATTCTGTCCAACCTGATTGGTAATGCAGTCAAATTCACTGAACAGGGCAAGATCACTCTGAGTTTAGTGGTTCTCGGCATGAGCAGTGCTGACCTGACGCTTCGAGCCTGTGTAAGCGATACGGGCATAGGTATTTCACCCGAGCAGCAAACCCGACTCTTCACCAGTTTCGAACAAACGGATGCATCCACCACTCGCAAGTACGGCGGCACAGGATTGGGCCTGGCCATCACCCGGCAATTGACGGAACTCATGGGCGGCACGATCGCTGTGGAAAGTAAACTGGGGCATGGAAGTACGTTTATCATTACCCTGCCATTTGGTTTACCGGGAGCGGCAGAAATGCCGTCCATACAGTTAAGTGCCCATGATTTGAGTGAACTGGCAAAACCATTGGGTAACGTGCATATCCTGGTAGTAGACGATCAAGACAATAACCGATTAATGGTGAGCGACTGGTTGACATCGGTGGGTTTAACCGTCACCCAGGCTGAAAGCGGGGCCGAGGCTCTGTTATTTATCAGCCAGCACCGTTATTCCGCCATATTAATGGATGTGCAAATGCCAGACATGGATGGATATCAAGCCACCCGGCAAATACTCCAGAAATTAGGTAACCAGGCCCCTCCCATTATCGCGCTGACGGCTATGGCGATGGCCAGTGATCTTCAGGCCTGTCTGGATGCGGGCATGGTTGATCATCTCACCAAACCCATAGAGGCCAGTCGTCTGATCAAAACCCTGCTGAAATGGATTAAACCTGTTGAAGTCGTCAAGGCACGGGCCACCCGGACACTTCATGATCTTACCGATACCGATAAAATTGAATTGTTTTCACTGCTGGAACAACTGGAACAACAACTCACCAAAAATCATTTATCCTCTCGACGCACGGCCGAGCACATAGAACTGTTACTGCATGAAACCCGTGAAAGTCAGGATTTTCTTCCCGTCATTCAAGCCGCCCGCAGACTGCAAACCCGCGATGCCCAGGCTGAACTCAAGCGGTTTATGGATAATCACATTAGTATATTCAACCGCCCGGGAAAATGAGCAAAGCGGTGCAGAAGTTAATATGGACACTCCGGACAAGATGCCCGGGTTACATTGAACGCAAAACCTGGACTGGCTTTGCTGAGGGAGATTTTCGTTACGAAGACTGAATTTCCGGCTTCCCTGCCGGAACGGGTATCAACCTGAGTCGATATCAGGTTGACTTATTTGACCCGGATCAACTCCCGGCCATCCGAATCGAAATGACAAATACCGGCTACAAAGTATTTGCAGTCGGGGGATTGATCCACTACAGCACCGTTATCGGTGGTGGTAATGGTGAGCGTACAGTAATGCGGCTCACCTTCTGCCTGCTTTCTCAAAACCAGAGTGTTTTCGCCGGTTTTTTTGGCTTCACCCGAAATGTCAGCCGAGCACGGTTTACGGCCTTCTTCTGCCGAGCCATTCGGCTCAAAATCAACATCCATGGAGACATTGATTTCATTGCTGAGCGTGTTTATTTTGAGATGTTGGACGTGGTTGCCGTTACGATCGACATAATGTTCAGTGCCAGCGTAAACGGTAGAAGACAGCAGCAGTGCCAAGCCTGCCAATACGATTTTATTCATGGAAATTTCTCAGTTGATGATTGATATGCAGAGTGAGTCAGGAGGTTTACCAGTCCCTGAGCAGTTCGTTTATCCCTGTTTTGCTACGGGTTTTTTCGTCGACCTGCTTGATGATGACCGCACAGTACAAACTGTGACTGCCATCTTTGGCCGGTAGGCTTCCGGGTACGACCACGGCTCTAGGCGGTACCCGGCCATAGCTGGTTTCACCGGTCATGCGGTTGTATATCTTGGTGCTTTGTCCAATGTATACGCCCATGGAAATGACCGCGCCTTCTTCCACGATTACGCCTTCGACAATTTCCGAACGCGCACCGATGAAGCAGTTATCTTCGATGATGGTAGGTGAAGCCTGTAGGGGTTCCAGTACGCCACCAATACCGACACCACCTGATAAGTGAACATTTTTGCCGATCTGGGCGCAAGACCCCACAGTAGCCCACGTATCTACCATGGTTCCGGAATCGACATACGCCCCGATGTTGACAAAGGACGGCATCAGCACCACACCATGAGCCAGAAAAGCCCCGCGACGCACGGCCGCCGGCGGCACAACCCGCGTGGCGGTAGCGGTGAAATCTTCCGGCCTGAAGCCGCTGAATTTGGTTTCAACCTTGTCAAAATACTTGGTTTCCCCACCTTCCATCACGCGGTTTTCAAAGATACGGAACGAGAGCAGCACGGCCTTTTTCAGCCAGGAATTGACTACCCACTCACCGTTTTTTTTCTCTGCAACACGCGCCCGACCTGAGTCCAGCAGACTCAGTGCTTCTTGTACCGCAGCGCGGGTTTCCCGGCTGGCAGAATAAGGGTTGATCTGGGTGCGGTCTTCGTAGGCTTCATTGATGATGTCTTCTAGTGTCATGTTCTGGATTCTTGTTGAAGGGTTGGAATGAAATCCCGGATACGCCGGGCTGCCTCAAGACAACCGTCCAGGTCGGCCACCAAAGCCATGCGGACATGGTGCTGACCGGGGTTGATACCTTGAGCCGTGCGAGAAAGATATGTGCCGGGCAGAACCGTCACATTTTGCTCCATGAAAAGTCTTCTCGCGAACTCTTCATCATTACCGGATGTGTGCAACCACAAATAGAATCCGGCTGGAGGAATTGTCAGAGGGAGTACGTCCCTCAGCAAGGCGTGTACTTCGGCAAATTTTTGCCGGTAGCAGGCGCGGTTTTCCCGGACATGCTGTTCGTCTTGCCAGGCGGTGATGCTGGCATATTGGGTGGGCAAAGGCATGGCGCAACCGTGGTAAGTGCGGTAACGCAGAAAATCGGCCATCAAGGCACTGTGCCCGGCTATTAGCCCTGAGCGCAGACCCGGCAGGTTTGAGCGTTTGGACAAGCTGTGGAAAACCACGCAGCGTTCGAATTCGGTGTTGCCCATGGCAAAAGCCGCTTGCAGCAAGCCAGGTGGCGGATTGTTTTCGTCCTGGTAAATTTCGGAATAACACTCATCGGATGCGATGATGAAATCATGTCGATCGGCCAATTCCAGTAATTTTTGGTAGCGAGCCAGATCGACTACGGCCCCGGTTGGGTTGCTTGGCGAACACACATAAACCAACTGGCAGCGTTGCCACACCGAGTCGGGCACGTCATCGAAATCAGGAAGATAGCCGTTTTCGGGGGTGGTGTTGAGGTAGGCCGATTCAGCACCGCCCAGAAGGGCCGCCCCTTCGTAAATGGGATAGAACGGGTTGGGCATCAGCACCAGAGGGTTACGGGTGCGGTCTATGAGGGCTTGAGCAAACGAGAAAATCGCTTCACGGGTTCCGTTACAGGGCAGAACATGGCGGTCAGGGTCGATCGTTCCAGCGGGCAGACCGAATCGCCTGTTGAGCCAATCCGCCATGGCCTGCCGCAAATCCGGCAAACCGCGGGTGGACGGATACTGGCCCAAAGTCACTAGCCGGGTTTTCAGCGTCTCGATGACGGATTGCGGCGGGGCGTGCTGCGGTTCGCCTATGGACAGGGCGATATGGGGTTTGTCTGCCGGTGGAATGATGCCCTTTTTAAGCTGTGCCAGCTTTTCAAAAGGGTAACTCTGAAGTTTGAGTAGGTCGGGATTCATTATTTAAGTGGATTGCATAAGCACCGTAACGGGGCCGGTAAGTATAGGGGATAGCAAGCGGGTCATCCAAGCATCCCCCGGCGGGATGATACGAGCCAATAAACGGTTCGGTTTCACAGAGCCAGCCAGAGAGGGCGAGACGGACAGACGCC
>JBPCSC010000192.1:0-20759 GCA_051007495.1 Methylococcaceae bacterium
GCCCAGGTATGGCCACAACACGATATATGGCGGCATGGCCTGGCTGACGGCAGCGGCAGGGGCCGACACGATGCTGGAAAAAAAGGGTTTGTTCAGCATCCGGGCGACGGGTAATTCGGCCTCCATCGTCAATGCCGAGACATTCCTGCCCAAGGCCTGGTAAGTCACCACATCATCTGATTGGACGGACAATGCCGACTGGACAAACAAAACACCTGAAACCCGGTTTTTGAGGGGATTATCCATGACTACCCAAGCCACTCCAGAATCCATCTGGAAAATACTCAGTGAAAATGCCGAGCAGTTAAAATTACTGCATAGGAGTCAGTTACTCAGCAAGGAAGAAAACGACCGGTTTTTCCGTGACTTACACGACCGCGAGCAACGCAGCAAGGAAGAAAATGACCGGGTTATCCTTGAAATGCGGGAAAGCCAGAGACGCAGCAAGGAAGAAAACGACCGCTTTCTCCGTGACTTACATGACCGCGAGCAACGCAGCCAGGAAAAAACCGACCGGATGATCCTTGAAATGCGAGAAAGCGAGAGGCGCAGCAAAGAGGAAGCCGATCGCATGATCAAAAAAAACGACGACCGGATTAATGAACTGGATCGATTATTTAATTCGCAGTGGGGTAAGTTAATCGAATCTTTGGTGGAAGGTGATCTGGTGCGAATACTCACCCAGAGGGGTATACGGATAATGGATACCACCACACGGCTAAAGGGTAAGCGTGCCGATGGTGGCAATTATGAGTTTGACATACTGGCCCATGATGGCGATGAGGTGGTGGTGGTTGAAGTCAAAACCACACTACGACCGGACGATATCAAAAAGTTTTTGTTCAAGCTGAATCATTTCAAAACCTGGATGCCCAGGTATGGCCACAACACGATATATGGCGGCATGGCCTGGCTGACGGCAGCGGCAGGGGCCGACACGATGCTGGAAAAAAAGGGCTTGTTCAGCATTCGGGCGACGGGTAATTCGGCCTCCATCGTCAATGACGAGACATTCCTGCCCAAGGCTTGGTGAGGTTCGCCTTTTACCTGATATTTCCTCTTACCTTACCGGGAATTCTGACACGTTATTCGTGGTACGATTCCATCCACTCTTTCAATCCAATATGTTCGAGGCTGACATGAAAAAAATCTTGCTAAGCGTAATCACTGTGCTGGGGAGTGGTGCTCTGGCAGCTGACCCGGTAGGCTGTGTGACTACCGCCTGGAAACTGATCGGAGCCAACCACCAGGTGTGTGTTAATGCGTTTGATGATCCCAGGGTTCCGGGTGTGACCTGCCATGTGAGCCAGGCCAAAACCGGCGGGGTTGCGGGTTCTTTTGGGCTTGCCGAAGATCCATCCCAGTTTTCCCTGGCGTGTCGCCAAACCGGCCCGATCTCCTTGCCAGCCAGTTTGCCCAAAGAGGAAAACGTTTTTAACGAAGATACGTCCCTTTTTTTCAAATCCACACGGGTCATTCGCTTGATGGATGAACCGCATCACACCCTGGTGTATCTGGCTATCAGCCGTAAACTGATCGAAGGCGCACCGGCCAATAGCGTCTCTACAGTACCCATCATGCCCTGGGGCAAATAAACAGCTTTTCTACTCGACGATACAGGTAACTCATCTATGGCTCACAAGATAATGATAGTGGACGACTCCATCATGATGCGTACGGTTATCCGTGCCTTCGTAGACAAAATTCAGGGATTTGAAGTCGTTTTTATGGCTGAAAATGGCAAAGTCGCCTTGGCGGCACTCGACAAACATCCTGATTTATCCTTGATTTTGCTGGATATTGAAATGCCGGAAATGGACGGTCTGGAATTTCTCCGTTTCGCCAAGCTGAAAAGCAAGGCCAAGGTCATCATCTTGTCGTCTGTGGCTTTGGCGGGTTCTCCTCATGCTGCCAAGGCACGCTTGCTGGGTGCCGATGCCATCGTCGCCAAACCATCCGGAGCAGTCTCCATGGATCTGGAAGACAAACGGGGGCAGGAGTTGATCGCCATCATGCGAAAACTGGCGGGATAAATCGAACCATTCAATCTGGCCGGGGTGCTTGAATGTCGGATGAACTGAACGAAGTATGGGAACTGTACGCAGAAGAAGGCAATCGCTCGCTTGATGAAGCTGAGACGATACTGCTGAGCTTTCAGCGGGGTGATTCTGATCCAGCGGCTATAGCCGCGCTGTTTAGAGCCATGCACACCTTCAAGGGAAATGCTCGGGTTATGGCACTTTCAGTGATTGAATCCCGCGCTCATTTGGCCGAGGATCTTATCGGACTGGTGCGTGATGAAGGGGTTGTACTGGATGCGGCTATGTCCGGTTTGTTGCTGGAAACCGTAGACGTGTTGAGGGGGATGCTGGAAGACTCGCTACTGACCCACCAAGACGTTAACGCCGATAGTTCTACCGCACTGTCCGAGCGTTTACGTTTGGAATATGCCATGCGCAGGGAAGACGATCACGTCATGCCCGTTTCGGTGTCAGGGTCTCCACCGGATCCCGTCACGCCAACTGCACACACACTGGCTTCTGATCTGCTTCCCTTGCCTGATGATCCTGCCGTAGCCCCGATAGGCTACGAGGTGGATGAAGAAATCAGTGCCATCGTATTCGATGACGATGAATCGCTCAGCCTGGCCGATGACCCGGTGTACCGGCAAATCTATGCTGAAATGGTCGGCAACTTTTTAGCCCGTGTACACGCTGCCCTGGGAGAAGAGTTATCCCCTACACTTGATGCGACGGCTCATCTGACCGCCGAGGCCGAGCAGTTGTGTCATGCGGCCGGGCAAATGGGTTTTGTCGATTGGGCGCAAGTGCTCGAAGCTTATATTGCTCTGGATTTCCCCGGTCGAGATGATCTGACTGCTCTGCTGGATCAATTCACGGCTATGGCGCAAAGGGATTTCTCCGCTCACATTACTATCCCGGACACCAGGCGACCTAGCGAACCCGACTTACCCTACGCCGAACAAGCACTGACATTCTTCACCAGTATCCAGGCTTTGCTGGATACCTTGTCTACCACGGGATCAAGCTTCGATAAGGATGATCCCGCCTCAACTTCCACCCTGGTACACCTATTAAATGAACTGCAAACCGCAGTCGAAGCCGGTGGTTTTCCAGGGCCTGCGCCCATCATTGGTCAGTTTCTCGAGACCTTGCATACCGAAGGATTCGATCCACGGCAATTAGAGGCAATGGAGTTTGCCTTATACGAATCCTTAGCGGCGATACAAAATTTGTCTCTGGCCGGACGCAGTAATTTGCCAGTGGATGCCGCCGCCATTGTGCGCTTGTGGTGTGTGGAACGGCTTGATGACAGTCTTCAGAGTCTGGCTGACGCGCTGAAAACCTGGGTGGACGGAATCTCCGATATCGAGCAGGTCTGTGCCGCTATGGCCGCAGGCCTGTACCGGGTCTATCACGCCTGTCAGCAATACGGTTTGAGCACAGCCGAAGAACTCTGCATGGTGTTGGTCGACCTGTTCGAGCGAGTGAGAACGGAAGAGATGGTGATGGATGATCCTTTAATCACCTTAACCCGCTCCTTTCTTGATAACCTCGATACCGCCGTCACCGACCTAACCGATGGGCAACCCGAAAAGTCGACCATTTTTGAATCGCTGCTGGCGGAGGCGGGGCAATTCAGTTTCACTCTGAGCCATACGCAGAACCCGGAAGGAATCGAAATCACTTTGGGTTTGCCACCGGCCTTTCACAAGGTGATGACACCCGAAAGTGTCAGAATGGCTGAGGATGGACTGGAAAGAGGTTTGTCATTCTACATCCTCAGGGTTGATCTTAATTCCGAGGAAGATATGGCCAATCGCTTTCTGAAATGGATGCATGAGGGCGAGGTTGAGGCGGTCAGCAATGTCACCGTATTTGAGGGGCAGCATTCGCGGTTTGATTTCCTGGTCATGACGGCCCTTAGTCAGGCATCTTTGTGTGCAGCCTTACAGATTCTTGATCCCGCAGGTCACTCGCTGTGTATTGAGCAGGTTCTGTACAGCATGCCACCTGCACGCAGCGAGGCCGCGTCATCGTTTTCGGAGGAGATTCCCCTGACCCTGGCTCAGTCGGATGACGATCAGTATCAGGATGAACATTCCACAGATCTGCTCGAATCCATAGGTGAACTGGTGACCGCGCAGGCTATGGTCATGCACCTGCTCACTGATCTGGAGAAGGAAGACGTGATACGTGCGATAGAGCGTTCCACTCAAGAAACTCAGGGTGACTGGCCTCAGATTCAGTCCACGATGCGCCAGCATCTGGATGATTGGCGTGACAAGATCGAAAAACTGCTGCAAGTCGAAACCCGGGTCAACACCCTGCTGGACAGCCTGCAGCAAGCGGCCATTTCCATGCGTTCCCGCTCGGCGGGTTTGCTGCTGAACCCTATGGTGTCGTGGTTGGAGTCTTTGGCCCGACAGCATCACCGCTCAGTTAGATTGGTGATAGAGGGAGAAGAAACACGAGTTGACCTGGAAATTCTGCAACAACTGAGTGCGCCCCTGCGGTCGCTATTGGCCTACAGTGCTTTGCACAGTGTGGAAAGCACCCAAGAGCGGGTTGCGTCTGGCAAACCTCCTCAAGCGGAGATTCGCCTGAGCCTGATCCGGGCAGAAGATCATTTGCGCTTGATGATCAGAGACGATGGTCGGGGAATAGACACCGAGCGGGTCGGAGCGCGGTTGCGGCAACTCGGCTGGATTGGGGAAGCGGAAACGCTTGATTCGGTGATGCTGGAAGGATTTGGCCCGATTGGCAATGGCGAAACCGAGGCTGGACTCATTGATTTTGCCGAGTTGAGGGAAAACCTCAGGCTGCAAGGCAATGAGTTGTATCTCAAGAACCGTGATGTCGGCGGTTGGCGTTGCGTAATGATTATTCCATTGGCTTTGGTGGTCATGGAAGGCATGGTTGTCAGAGTGGGCGAAATTCGTTACGTGATTCCTATTGACAGCATACAACGCATTATTCACACCCAGGACGATGCCCTCACTCATCTGGCTGTCAGCCACGGACACTCGGTGTTGCGACTTTCGGAAGGGGATTTATTACCCGTGCAGTATCTGATGCGCTCCGGAAACGGGGCTACTGATCCGGTTCAGATTGAATCGAGAGGCGACGGGCTACTGTTTGTGGTGGTAGGTGGCATGGGTAAACGGGTGGCGGTGTCGGTAGATGAATTGATCGGCCAGCAACAGATACTGATTCGCCCCCTGCAAGGCTATCTCTCAAAAATACGCGGGGTTATGGGCTGCGCCCTTTTGGGGAGTGGGGATATCGGCATGGTGTTGAACATAGGCTATGTGATAGCCCATTAGATGCGGGAGGCCAGGTCGTGCCTCCCATCTTTCAGGGATAGGATGGGAGGTTGACGACCGGGTGAGGAGGGGTCAGGTCAGGCTGAGCAGATATTCCAGCCACAGCGTAGAGAGTTTTTCCTGTACTGAGTTTTGCCGGAGTCTGGCGTTGAGGTTGGGAAAATCAACCCGATCCAGATCCTGATCCTGGTTGTAGCAGGAATAAATGAATTCCTCCTTGCCGGTTTCAGGATCAACGTGCTTGCAAAGGCATTGGGCACAAACGCCTTTCATCATGCACTGCATGGGCGAATTGATGGAACCAATGGCATGATGATGAGGCTTGAGGTAGGGAGCCAGTATCCCATGACGGGCTTCCTTGATGGCGGCCATCATGCGGTCTGACCCAATCACGATCAGATGATCGACATCATCCAGGTGCAACTCGCAAGTGCCCAGTTCACCTGAGCCATAGGCGATCAACGCCTCAATGATATTGCCGACAAAGCTCTTGTCCTGAGGGCGGGTGGTCGGGATGGGTTGAGCCTGGTCGGTGCGGTCTACGGCCCAGACGATCACATCCGAGGCGGCTTCTATTTCTTCAATCCTGAATACATCCTCGGCTTTACGGTAACCGGCAAAGTAAATGACCTGGCTGCCCGCAGCCCGCAAAGCCTTGCCGATTGAGAACAACACGGCATTGCCCAATCCTCCACCGATCAGCAACACGGTTTTGCCCACCGGAATGTCAGTCGGTGAGCCGGTTACCCCCATCACGACTACCGGGTCTCCCGGTTTCCATTGCGAGAGCAGTCGTGAAGACGAGCCCATCTCCAGGGCGATCAACGAAATCAGCCCTTTTTCCTTATCTACCCAGGCTCCCGTCAGGGCCAATCCTTCGGCGGTCAGTACGGTGCCTTCCACTACCGGAGCCAGTGCCTCGAAATTCTGTACCCGATAAAACTGTCCGGGGCAGAAGTGCTTGGCCGCCAGAGGGGCACGCACAATCACTTCGATGATGGTGGGGGTTATCCGATTGATTTCCACAATACGGGCCAGCAGTTTGTCATCAAGACGCTGTTGCAAATGCCTCAGTGATTGATCGCGCTCGGTTTGTTTCGCCGGTTCAATCTCCGCCAGTTCGCGCTCGAACAATTTGACGATGTAAGGGTAGCCGTCCTTGGCACTGGCCATGGCTTTCACCACATTGCCGGCATAAACCGGGTGGTTATCGCCATAGAAGGTGATGAACCGATCCTGTTTGCGGTAAGACGTAAACGGTGCGGGCTTGCCCAGCTTGGGCCATTCGGTATCGGCAACGGGTACCAACTCAGGTACGTCGCTTAGCCAGTCGGGTTCGTAGCGTTGATAAAACTTCCGGTTCATCACAAAGCTATCGGGATGCTCTGATTCGTAAATGGTATTCGGTGAAGTACCGGCCGCTACGAACAGGCTCTTGAGCGGCACATCCTGCACGCTGGATTTTGTCCATGTTCCATCCTGTTGAGTCAGTCGTTCAAAACGCACAGCAGCGAGATGGCCATACTGATCTTCCAGTGCTTCCAGAGGATTCATCCCCTCAGCCAGGAGTATGCCTTCATCCAGGGCTTCGGTGATTTCTTCATGATTTTGCCGGTAGGCGGGAGAGTCGGTGATGCCCTTGCGATAGAACAAGCTCACTCCACCCCAGGCATTGAGCAGGGGTAAGAAATGGGGCGTTTCACCAGCGGCTTCGGCCCGCATCCGCTCAGCGGTAATGGCCTGACCGTGTGCGAGAAATTCATCCAGAATCGCCAGTTCTTCTCCATCGTAACGGGCGCGAACCGTGGTTTCTCCGTACTGGGCAGACAGTCTCTGGTAGCGGTGCAGAATTTTTTCGACCTGTACGGGGTAGTAGGCCAGCACTTCAGTGCAGGTGTCGATGCCGGTCAAACCGCCTCCGATTACCCCGGCGGGTAAACGCACCTGGAGATTGGCCAGGGAAGACTCCTTGGCTGCACCCGTGAGTTGCAAGGCCATGAGGAAGTCTGATGCCTTGCGTATGCCGCGTATGAGGTTGTTTTTGAGGTCAATGACCGTAGGTTTGCCGGCCCCCGAGGCGATGGCGATGTGGTCGAAGCCCAGATCCCAAGCCTCATTGATGGTCAGTGTGCCGCCGAAGCGCACCCCACCATAACAGCGGAAGCTGCTGCGCCTTAGGAGATTCAGGTAAATCACCTTGAGGAAGTTTTTATCCCAGCGCACAGTAATGCCGTATTCGGCCACGCCGCCAAAACCCAGCATGATGCGTTGATCCAGTTCTTCATAAAGATCACGAAAATCCCGTATGGGCAGGGGTGGGGTGTGGGCATCACCGACGAGTTCACTGGGTAGCGGTTCGATTTTGAGTCCGTCGATACCGGCCACACCAAAGCCCTCGTTGATCAGGTAATGGGCCAGGGTGTAACCGGCCGGACCCATGCCGGCGATCAGCACATTTTTACCGTTGTAGGGCAGGGCATGGGGCCGCTTGATGTTAAGCGGATTCCAGCGGGTCAACAGGCTATAAATTTCAAACCCCCAAGGCATGAACAGCACGTCGGTCAGGGCGTTGGTTTCGATCTGCGGAATATTGACCGGCTCGGTTTTTTGATAGATGCACCCCTTCATGCAGTCATTGCAGATCCGGTGGCCTGTACCCGGGCACATGGGGTTGTCAATGGTGATGAGGGCCAATGCACCGATGTTGTCGCCCTGTCGTTTGACCAGGTGCATTTCCGAAATTTTTTCTTCCAGAGGGCAGCCAGTGATGGTGACCCCCAGCGGGTTGGTTTTATAACCGGCTTCCTTGCGGTTGCGCATCCCTTTGGAGCAGGAGTCGGTGTCGCGGTCGTGGCAGTAAATGCAGTGATCGACTTCATACAAAACCCGCCGCTCGGGAAAGCGTGGATCGGTCAGGCCGAATCCATCGCGGCGACGGTGGTGTTCTTCATGGGCGGCCCAGGCGGTATGGCCATCACGCGCTATGGTTTGATGGGGGACCAGATCATCGAAATCGGTTTTGTGGGGGAAGCGGAAACTGACCCAGCCAACTACGTCAGGATCACATCCAGGTTGAGTCAGAACCCGATAGGCCCACAGGCGTATGAGTTCCAGCAGTGCGTCGACCAAACCGACATCATCCAGGGCCAGTTCCTGGGTGAAATGAGCCGATGTCGCCAGGGCATTACGCCATTCAGCCAGCGGCAGGTCGGTCTTTTCTCCTGTAGACAACTGCTCGGAAGCCTTGAGTAAACCCACAGCCAGTTCAGACACCGAGGCTTCAGGGTCGTGGGCCAGGGCTTGGGCCGGAATCAAGGCCGTCATGAGTATTTTGCAGCGTTCCTGTGCAACCGCCCCGTCCTGATCAGCGGGTTTATCTTTGCGGTAGCGAGCAGCCAGTTTCTCGATGATCAGGCTTCTGAAGGCAAATACCGTGTCGAAATCCCGGGTGATGATGTGCCGCTGCCGGTCGCAATCGGTTTCTACACCAAATAAACGCGCAACGAAGCGGCCCACCTGCGGTGCCATCCGAACCAGCAAATCAGAGATGACTTCCGGCTTCATGTGAGTGGCTTCGGTGCGGTACGCCTGGTATTCGGCGTAAAGGGTTGGATTGTTTTTAGCCAGTTCGGTCTCGAAATAATCGGTCAGACGGGCCAGTTGTCGGGCATCATGCAGATCAGCGTAGCTGAATCCGGCAATACCGAGGGTCAAGGTGTGGGCGGCTAGGGGCATGGGGGTAGCGTTGAGGGCTGTCTGGATCATGATGAGTGGATTGCTAGGAGTGGGGTGGCCAGAATGAACGGCAGGTTACTTGAGCAGTACCCCGATTAAAGGGGTCCTATTATCGCAAAAGAACACGCTCCCGGCACAGCGGATAGTCAGTGCTGGTTTGTTTCACCCAATAGCCGGAATCGGTTGTATGGAACCGGTGTTAGCGACGCCACTTACTCCGACAAAACGGTGATCGGCTTTAAGCGTGTCCATTCCAGCGGATATTGTTTGAACATCAGGGCGCGAGTGCTCAGAAAGTATTGACCGGGTGCGGGCGGACTGTAGGTGAACTGGTTGGCCTTGGCGGGCTGTGGGGTGGGGTTCTCATCGGCTTTAAACACCCTGCTCAGGCGGATGTTGTCCAGATACCAACCAACGCCGGCTTGAGTCTGCGGGTAAAAACGCCGTTCAGAGCCGTAGTGAAAACGCAGGCGGATGATCCGGTTGGCGTAGGCTGACAAATTGACGGTTTTCCGGTTGAAGGCGGTTTCACCGGCAGAGTGGGTTCCGCTTTGGTGGTACAGCGTTGTCCAGGTACGGCCTTCGTCGGTGGAGATGTCCACATCTGCCGACTGTTCCTCTGTGGCCCAACCCAGTCGACTCATAAATTGCAGGCTTGATCGGGCTGTTGGCACGAGGAAGTCCGAAAAGATCAGTGATCGGGTTTGCTGGTCGGTTTGAGCCAGATGATAGGCGTTCTGACCTGAGGCGTGAACCTCATTGCTGATGTGGGGATAATCGTCCAGCGTTGGATCGGGTGTTAAATCACCCAGCCCGGATTCGGCACCGTTGAGGGTGTTGAACGCCGTTGCGTGTACCGCAAACCATTGATAATTAGTGGCACCTGGAACTTTACGCATGGCATAACGGGTTTCCGTACCCGCTTTGATTCGGGATAAACCCTTGGTGATGGTGGGCAAAACCGTATCCTTGCCGGTTTGGTCGGGATCAAAAAAAATGACGGCATACTCGAAACGCTGGGCTTTTCCCTGTATTCTGACATTGTCGATTGTTACGGAGTAGCGGGCATCCTGGGTGGTTGGCCGTGCCGAGAGATCCGTTACCCACGCCAATGTATTGTCACCAAACCCTTCAGACAAAGGTTCCAGAGTGGTGGGGATGATTGAGTCTTCCGACTGAACCGTAACCGTTGCCTGGCTAAAATCAGCATCTGGCCAGGCGAAAGACCAGCGATCCGGTATCAACCCCCTGGGGGTATAACCTGGCGGCGGCCAACTGACGAAGCCGTCGCGGGTTGAGGGTCTGGGGCGTGTCCAGGCACCTTCATCAATAATCCACAGGGCTTGTGTCGCAGGGTATTCGCTGTCAGTGGGTGGTTCGATATTGCCCACACCCATGACGCGAGTACCCGGAAACAAAATCCAGCGTCGGTGGCCCACGGCCGCATTGTTGTCTCCCCAGTCGAACATGAGATCGTCTATGGCTTTGGGTCCGGTACTGCCCAGGGCCAGATTCGAGTTGCCTGCGGCCTCTATTCCTGCTGGAGTGTGGCACAGCCAGGCCTCGGTAGGATGATGAGAGAGTTGCTGGTTGGCACTCATCATCACCGAGGCGAGCAGTGCTTTTGTGTTGAATTCATCGTTAAAGCTGATTTGAGCGGGGATTCCGGCCATGGCTCTGTAGTAGTTCACGCGCAGCAAGGTAGCATCCGTAAAGCTTTGTGCGGTGCGGCCGGCATCACACAAAGAGATGTCACCTTGCCATTCCGCCGGGATGCCACTGGAGAACCGGTACACACCATTATAGAAATTGCGACTGGCTTCGCGTTTGTTGGTGTCCACGGACAAGGGGGCGGCTACTGCTGACCATCCGAACGTGCTGGATAGTATTCCCAGCATGATGATTATTTTAGGATTAAGCATGATGGACTGTTGCGAATGTGGCGTTGTGATCAGGAAACGCCGTTAATGTAACCCACTTATTTTTACAGAAGAGAGGATATGGTTTTGATTTTATTTGCGGTTTTTTGCGTCTTTTTTCTTATTTTTGCAGGGCTGTGGTGGTGGTCTGACTATGCCAGAGTAATTCCGGGCCAGATTAAAGAGAAGGTGCAAACCATAGTGCCCAAAACAGTCGACTACTTGCCAGCATTCAAGCTCTGGATTGAAAACAATCTGGAAGATGAGCCTGAACTAAAAGCCTGGCTATTGGGCTTGTCAGATGACGGACTGGGTGCATTGACCGTTCGTGTTGCTGCGTTTGCGGCTGATCTCAACATCCAGATGGAGTGGTTGCTGGGGAATGCCATGGATATTGCTCCAGGTCTTAAAGCGACCTGCCAATCCATCATCGTCAATTACCTTGATGTATGTCGGTTTGGAATAGCCGAACAAGGCGATATAACCATTTTTGATACCTACAATAAATTGATCACACTTAATGGCGATGCCCGGTTTCTCAATTTGCGTAATGCCGTATTCGCTAGACTGATCCGGGAAGGGCTGGTCGATGCAATACCGGCTTATGACATGATTATGGCTTCTGAACTGCAACGTCAGGAAATGGCTTCGGCAGCAATCAGGCTGCATGCGGCCAGTAACTGGGATGGTTTCGTAAAAATCCTGGCGGAGTCTGCGCGTGAGGTTAATGCACCCAAACAGGCGTAGTGCTGTAGGGTTTTTCGGTATTGCGTGAGACAGAAACTTAGTGCACCCGTCTCAGGGCAATTGAATGGTACGTTAAAACTAAGGGGCGCAGGATTGACTTCCGGGAGGATAGCCAAGGTATCTGGGGAATTTCTCGTTGATGAGCATGACGGGGGTTCCCGAGATCATTACCCGGTAGTAACGACTCAGAAAATCGTTGTTCAGATGTGGGACTAGCTGCGGCGGCATTTCGCTTATTTGTTCGTGACCAAACCATAACAACTCCCGGCGGTTTTCGATACGGCTGCTCAAAAGGATGCGGCCTATCCCGCCTGAATCGGTTTCAAATTGAGCCAGCAGTGTTTCGGGGAGGCGAGAGATGACCAGCAATGACACGGCATGGACGTAAACAGTGCCGCTAGGGTGTCCTTGTAGTATGACTTCTCTGGCGAGAACTTCAGTATCTGCTTCAGCTTCCAGCCAGGCATGAGGGGCTTGCAGCACCCGACGGGTTTGGTTCAGGCGAACGACGTGGATGGATTCTAGTGAGTAGGCCTCGATGAATTGTGTGACAGTTCCATCAAGAATCAGCAGGGCGCGCTGATAAGCCGTGAGTTGTTGGGGGTTGATGCTGCTCTCGATGAGGGAGCGGGTTTCCCGAGGCTCGATCAGATGATTGAATGGGGCGAAATCATCCGTGTACTTGTCCAGCATGATGTCTCAACAACCAGGTGTCATATTCTGAGCCACCATCCCCTTGCCGACGACATGGGGACGGTGGTTGACCTATCAGTTGTAGGTATGAGCGGCAGCCGGAGCAGTCATGTCGGCTTCCTGGGTTGCTACGGTTTCAGCCGCAGCAGATTCAGTATTGGCTTCTTCGACCGTCTCATCAGCCTTGATCTTTTTCTTCAGGTTACAGGCTACTTCCATTCCTTCCTTGAGTTTGCTCTCGAACAATTCACGGGTTTTGCTGGTATCAAAGTCCAGCATCGTGCCGCCCGACTCAAAATGCTTGATGAACACTTCACCTACCGCGTAGGTAACGGCACCTGCTGTGATCGCCACGCTGGCTCCGCCGCCTAGCGTTCCCAATGCGGGTACGGCTTTGGCCAGGCTGCTGAGTCCCATGATGGCTATCGCCGACGATCCACCCGATACCAGCGAAGAGACCAAGGATTTGCCTAGATTTTCCTTGAATGGGACTTCAAAGTGTTTGGCCAAACCGTGTACCAGCTTGACTTCCAGTGCCATCAAAGCGACCAGATCGGCAGCTGGAACGGGTATCAGTCCCAAGCCGGTAGAGGCGATGACATAATTCTTGAGAAGGCTTTGAGCTTCCGGGTTCCGAGCCAGAGCAACCGGATCGGTGGTGATTGTTTCGGCAGTGTTTTCAGTTGTCATATTTAAAATTTCCTTTGCGATTGGACTAAAGTGATAAGGATGGATTTTCAAGTAGAACCATCATGCCTAGCCATTAAAACTAACGTTTAGGCCTGAAAGAACGCTAAAGCTTCAACAAGAAGGCAGGCCAATATAAACAAAAAGCCAGTATTACGGAAGTTCCTGCGGAATACTGTAACCTTGGAAACCCTCCCGCCAAGACTACGCCGCTGGTTCCTTGTTTGCCCCGGTTATCCACCCATTCTGGTGGGCGGCTTCCAGCAATTCGGCTATATCGTCGGCCAGTCCTGTGGTTTCAAATCGAGTTTCCAGTTCACGCACTATCTCCTCCATAGAGCGGATTCCATCACACATCCTGAGAATTTCAGCGGCTTAAGTGTTGAGTTCGACCATGCCTTCTGGATAAAGGATCACATAACGCTGTTGTGTCTCTTCCCATTGCAAACGATGCAATGGGGAAAAAGTGAATACGTCTTGAGGGGTTGGTGTCATGTTGGCCGGTTCAGTCAGGATGGATTCTGCGGGATATTGAAATAAGGGGGTTTGTGGTCGACGTAGGCTAAATACATGGCATCCAGCATAGTCCACAGTACGTCCAGCTTGAACTGAAGTATGCAAAGAGCCCGTTCCTGTTCAGGGCGGGTTTTGAAATGAGCCAGAGTTATGGACAAGCCGTGTTCGACATCCCGGCTGGCTTGTGTGACTCTCTTCCTGAAATACCCCAGGCCGTCTGGTTCTATCCACGGATAAAGCTCCGGCCAGCCAGCCAGCCGCTGTTTGTGTATGGTGGGGGCGAACATCTCGGTGAGTGATGAGCAGGCGGCCTCCTGCCAACTGGCGTTGCGGGCGAAGCTGACATAGGCATCCACCGCAAAACGGACTCCTGGCAACACCTGTCCGAGCGAGGTCAAAACGTCACGGGACAGACCTACGGCCATGCCTAGTCGAGCCCAGGCTTCAATGCCGCCTGGGTCATCTCCCAAACCGTCGTGGTCGTGAATCCGTTGTATCCAGAGTTTCCGCGTGGATTGATCCGGGCTGTTGGCCAGTATGTTGGCATCTTTGACGGGTATCTTGACCTGATAATAAAACCGGTTGGCCACCCAGCCTTGAATCTGCTCGCGGGTGAGTTTGCCCTCAGCCATTAGAAGGTGATAGGGATGGTTGATGTGGTAGTAACACTCCTTGGCACGCAGTCGGGCTTCAAATTCTGCGGGACTCCAGGGAAGAGATGTGTCGCTCATGGCAGAGGATCCGTAGGGGGTTGAGTTGGTTTACAGGGTGATGTCCAGGCCGTCGCAGGCGACCTCTATGCCTAGATCATCCAGAGTTTTCCGCTCCGTCGAGTCTTCATCCAGAATGGGGTTGGTGTTGTTGATGTGGATGAGGATTTTGCGCGTGGCGGGATGGCGCGACAAAACTTCCAGCATGCCATGGCGTCCTGACTGGGGCAAATGCCCCATCTCGGCGGCCCGTTTCTGACAAATGCCCGCTCGGGACATTTCGTCTTCCTGCCAGAACGTGCCATCAACCAGCAAGCAATCGGCCGTGTGCATGGCCGCTTCTACGTGAGGTTCCATGCTGCCTAAACCGGGTGCGTAGTACAGTTTTTTTCCGCTGGTCAGACATTCAACGATCACACCGATGTTGTCTCCCTCATGCGGATCATGGCGATGGGGCGAGTAAGGCGGTGCTTTGCTGTTCAGCGAGTGACTGTAAAAGCGGAGGGTATCCATACCTGGAATAGTGAAATGGCTGCCATCCAGCGGAATGGGATGATGCTGAACACCGCAGTAATGTTCCAGCATGGAGAACAACGGAAACCCGCTGGTCAAGTCCTGACGCACCATGTCGCTGCAATAAATTTCCAGCGGTTGGGTGGATTCCCTAAGCATCAGCAGACCAGTGGTGTGGTCGATTTGACTATCAATAAGGACGATGGCGGCGATGCGGCTGTCACGAATGCCGTGGCGCGGGTGCAGGGCCGGGAAGTGTTCAAGCTGTGAGCGTATGTCGGGGGAGGCATTAAACAACACCCAGCGTTCGCCATCACCACTGACGGCTATCGAAGACTGGGTGCGAGAATGACCGCGCAGTGTTCCCGAGCGGATACCTTTACATTGGGTGCAGTTGCAGTTCCACTGGGGGAAGCCGCCTCCAGCACCGGAACCTAGAACTCGGATTCTCATGGCAAAAAAACCAGGGGTAATGAAAACGGGGTATCGCATTGCTGCGACACCCCGTTTAGGTGACATTCAACCGAAGATTAACGGTTGTAGATGTACATGGTAACTTCAAAGCCGAAACGCATGTCGTTAAAGCTGGGTTTTTCCCATCTCATGGCGGACTACCTCCAAAGAAAAGCTGTTTTAGTGGGTAGATCCAAAACTGTTCTGGATCACTTGGAAAGTATACGTTCACCATGGGGGCAAATCAACCGTGGTTGAAACCATGGCCCATTTTGGTGGACGCATTCGTCGAGACTAGGCGCGGGGCATCAGTGTCGAGCAGGTTGGGCAGAGCGGATCTTTGGCAAATCGCATCTGTCGCCATTCCCCATGCAGGCCATCGAACAGCAAAAGCTTGCCTACGGGAGGCGTTCCGATGCCTAGCAAAATCTTGATGGCTTCCAGTGCTTGCATACTGCCGATAATTCCGGGGAGAGGGGCTGCCACGCCGTTGCGGACGCAGCTTTCTGTCGTATCACCTTGATCCGGATAAAGGCAGTTGTAGCAAGGGCTGTCGGGATGGGCCGGGGTAAAAACCGTCAGCTGGCCCTCAAAGCGGATCACCGCACCAGAAACCAGTGGTTTGCCGAGTCGCACACACACACGGTTCAGCATGAAGCGCGTGGCAAAATTGTCGGAACAGTCCAGAACCACATCCACGTCACGCAATATTGCTTCCAGTTCGGTGGCGTTCAAACGTTTATCGAGGGTCGAAACGGCGACATCCGGGTTGAGTGCGGCGATTGAGTGTTGGGCTGAGTCGGTTTTGCGTGCAAACACATCTGCGCTTGTGTGTATGATCTGGCGTTGCAGGTTGGACACATCAACCGCATCGTGATCATTCAGTGTCATCCGACCGACACCGGCCGCAGCCAGATACAAGGCCACCGGAGAACCCAGACCACCCAGGCCCATGATGAATACCCGACTGGCCAGAAGTTTTTCCTGGCCTTCGAAGTCGATTTGAGGCAAAAGTAGGTGGCGGCTGTAACGTAGTAATTGAGGGTCGTTCATGGTGGAAGGTTTTTTCACTGCGCGAACCATTGATTATTGACGATTTCCTTCTATAATGCCCGCTTCATTTGCAGGCGCGTAGCTCAGTTGGTTAGAGCACCACCTTGACATGGTGGGGGTCGTTGGTTCGAGTCCGATCGCGCCTACCAGCCAGATTTTTATATTATAAAAGCATCGCTAGGCGGTGCTTTTTTTGTTGCCCCATGTGTGTGTCCGATTCGTGAGGATTGAAGCTCAATGCCTGTAATTACCCTGCCGGATGGTTCCACCCGGGCTTTTCCAAGCCCCGTGACGGTCATGGAAGTGGCTGCCAGTATAGGCAGCGGATTGGCCAAGGCTGCACTGGCGGGGCGGGTCGATGGTGTGTTGGTGGATACTTCATGCCTTATTGAGTCCGATGCGACGCTGGCCATCGTGACGGGTAAGGATGCGGACGGGGTGGAGGTCATCCGCCACTCCACCGCTCATCTGCTGGCCCAGGCCGTCAAGGCACTTTACCCCACTGCCCAGGTTACGATAGGGCCTGTGGTTGAAAACGGGTTTTACTATGACTTCGCCTACGAACGTCCTTTCACTCCTGACGATTTGACCGCCATAGAGCAAAAGATGGAAGCTCTGGCCGCTGCCGCCTTGCCGATAAGTCGCGCCGTTTCCGGGCGAGATGAAGCCGTTGATTTCTTCATGAGTTTGGGTGAGGCCTATAAATCAGAAATCATCCGGGATATTCCAGCAGACCAAACCCTCACGCTGTATTCCCAGGGAGATTTCACCGATTTATGTCGTGGCCCTCACGTACCCGACACCGGACGACTCAAGGCTTTCAAACTCATGAAGGTGGCCGGAGCCTATTGGCGGGGCGATTCACGCAACCAGATGTTGCAGCGTATTTACGGAACCGCCTGGGCAGACAAAAAGGAATTAACAACTTATCTGCACCGGTTGGAAGAGGCCGATAAACGCGATCACCGCAAAATAGCCAAAACACTGGATCTGTTTCATACCCAGGAAGAAGCACCAGGGATGATATTTTGGCATCCCAACGGGTTTGCTCTTTATCAGCAGATTGAACAGTATATGCGGAAGATTTTCCGTGAATACGGATATCAGGAAATACGCTGCCCACAGATACTTGATGTGGGATTATGGAAAGCCTCCGGTCATTGGGACAACTTTCAGGAGAATATGTTTTTTACGGCATCCGAGAACCGTGAATATGCAGTGAAACCCATGAATTGCCCTGGGCATATTCAGGTATTCAGGCAGCACTTGCACAGTTACCGGGAATTACCCATACGCTTTGGTGAGTTTGGTTCCTGCCACCGTAATGAACCTTCCGGTACTCTGCATGGCATCATGAGAGTGAGGAGTTTTAATCAGGACGACGGCCATATTTTCTGCACCGAAGAACAGATTCAGGATGAGGTTGTAGCCTTCATAACGGCACTGCGACGGGTATATGCAGATTTCGGCTTTACCGACATTCAATACAAGCTCTCCACCCGTCCAGCCAAAAGATTAGGTACCGATGAGGTATGCGATAAGGCTGAGGGTGCGCTGTCTGCCGCTTTGCTGGCTCAGGATATCGACTATACCCTGCAAGCCGGAGAAGGTGCTTTTTACGGGCCTAAAATAGAATTCGCGCTCAAGGATGCCATAGGCCGTGTATGGCAGTGTGGAACCATACAGGTGGATTTCATGATGCCGGGGCGGCTTGGGGCTGAGTATGTAGGCGAAGACAATGCCCGCCACGTACCGGTTATGCTGCACCGGGCCATTATCGGTTCGCTTGAACGCTTTATAGGAATACTCATAGAGCATCATTCAGGGTATTTTCCGCTTTGGTTGGCACCAGTTCAGGCTATAGTCCTGAATATCACCGACAAGCAACTGCATTATGCCCGCGCCGTGTGCGAGGTATTGAATGCTCAGGGGTTGCGGGTCAAAACCGACTTGAGAAATGAAAAAATCGGTTTCAAGATCCGCGAACACACCATGCAGCGCATCCCTTATCTCCTGATAGTGGGAGAAAAGGAAATGGATTCAAATACCGTTTCCGTTCGTACCTTGAAAGGTCAGGATTTGGGGAGTTTCGATACTGCTGAACTCGGTAATAAATTAACCGAAGAAGTAGTCAACCGCGCTGCGCTTCATTTATTGGTTTCGGAGGAATAAGGTATCACTGCTGAAAAGAAAGATCCGCGCCTGAACGAAGAGATCACGACGCCCAATGTTCGCCTGATTGATCAGGATGGCCAACAAGTCGGTGTTGTTCAGACCAGGGAAGCCAGGCGCATGGCTTTTGAAGCCGAACTTGATTTGGTTGAAATATCACCGGGAGCAGAGCCTCCGGTATGCCGGATAATGGATTATGGCAAGTTTCGTTTTGAACAGAACAAGAAACTTCAGGCGGCCAAAAAGAAGCAGAAGCAGATTCAGGTCAAGGAAATCAAATTCCGTCCTGGCACTGATGAGGGAGATTATCAGATCAAATTGCGTAATCTGTTTCGCTTTTTTAACGAAGGTGACAAAGCCAAGGTTACCGTGCGATTCAGAGGACGGGAGTTGAGCCACAGGGAACTGGGCATGGATTTGCTCAAGAGAATCGAAACCGATTTACTGGAGCACGCCACTGTCGAGCAGTTTCCCAAGATGGAGGGCAAGCAGTTGAGCATGACGCTGGCCCCCAAAAAGAAGAAAGTCTGACTGGTTTTGCGTACCTGGGCTTTTTAATGCTTGCCCTTGCCCGTTTTGGGTGTTTGGGAAATACGCTACTCAGATAAAACCCGTATATTAGATAAAATCCGGAGTAAACAATGCCCAAGATGAAAAGTAATCGCGGTGCCGCCAAACGGTTTAAGCGCACCGGGTCGGGTGGTTTCAAATGCAACCACTCGCATCGCCGTCATATACTGACCAAGAAAAGCACCAAGAGAAAACGTCATTTGCGTCAGGCCAATACCCTGCATCCGTCCGATGTCGGTAGCGCAGCCCGTCTTCTGCCTTATAGCTGATTAAGTACCATAGAGAGATTGTCCCATGCCCAGAGTCAAACGTGGGGTTACTGCGAGAGCCAGACATAAAAAGGTTCTCAAAGAAGCCAAAGGTTATTACGGTGCCCGCAGTCGGGTATACCGAATCGCCAAACAGGCCGTAATCAAGGCCGGTCAATATGCTTACCGCGACCGCAGACAGAGAAAGCGTCAGTTCCGTGCGTTATGGATAACCCGCATCAACGCCGGTGCCCGTGAATTCGGTTTGTCTTACAGTCGGTTTATGGATGGCCTGAAGAAAGCGTCCATTGATTTGGATCGCAAAGTTCTGGCTGATATTGCTGTACGTGACAAGGACGCATTTGCCGAACTGGCGAGAATCGCCAAAGGCTGAAGGGAATCCTGAGCGACCATACCCCTCCCGTCGGGAGGGGTCATATTGAAAAACCAGCCCATTCCAGGGCTTCCCACATCCCCCCTCTAAACCCAACCTCGCTCCCCACCCATCAAGGCTAGTCGTCATGTCCAATCCTTTCCATGATGTTCTGGAGCAAGCCAGATCCGAACTATCGCAAGCGTCCACCGTAGCTCAACTGGATCAGGTCAGGGTGCATTATCTAGGCAAAAAAGGTGTTTTCACCGAGCACATGAAGGAGTTGGGCCGTTTACCGCCCGACCAACGTCGTGAAGCCGGTGCGGCTATCAATTCCGTGAAGGAATCCCTGGCTTCAGACCTGGAAGCCCGTCGCCTGTTTCTGGAAAATCAAGCACTAGAAGCCCGTTTACTGGGTGAAACCATAGATGTCAGTTTACCTGGGCGTGGTCAGTCGGGCGGTGGTCTGCATCCGGTCACCCTGACGTTGAGGCGTATCGAACGCTTGTTCCGTCAGATCGGTTTTGATGTCATTGAGGGCCCGGAAGTAGAAGATGATTTCCATAATTTTGAAGCCCTCAACATACCGGCCCATCATCCGGCGCGTGCCATGCACGACACCTTCTATTTCGACGAGCATTTACTGCTGCGCACCCACACCTCTCCAGTTCAAGCCCGGGTTATGGAATCCGGCACACCGCCCTTCCGGGTCATTGCGCCGGGTCGGGTTTATCGGTGTGATTCCGACTTGACCCACACCCCCATGTTTCATCAGGTAGAGGGTTTTGTCGTAGACACCGATGTCAGTTTTGCCGACCTGAGAGGCATCCTCTATCAGTTTCTTAATCTGTACTTCGAGAAAGACAGCCCGATACGATTCAGGCCCTCCTATTTTCCGTTTACCGAACCATCCGCCGAAGTCGACATACAGTGTGTCATCTGCTCGGGGGGCGGGTGTCGCGTTTGCAAACACACCGGGTGGCGGGAGGTTATGGGCTGCGGCATGATTCATCCCCGTGTGTT
>JBPCSC010000193.1:0-5091 GCA_051007495.1 Methylococcaceae bacterium
GTACAACCCAACTTAAGAAGGGGGTTTTTATCGGTTTTACTAAATTATTTAATCAATTAGATGCTTTAGGTCAAGCAATTGGTATTAGCAAAACTGATCGTATTGCAAGCTGGTTACCCCTCTATCACGACATGGGTTTAATTTCCGGTTTTTTCCTCCCTTTGTATTTTGGAATTAGAGTTGATTATTTACATCCAATCACCTGGTCGTACAAGCCAAATCTCCTGCTTGAGATAATCCAGCAAGAACAATCTACTCTTTGCTGGCAACCAAATTTTGCGTTTAGTCATATCCTTAATTACTACTCCAAGTCTGGACAACCTGTTCCTGATATGTCTAGCCTTCGCCTCATGATAAATTGCAGTGAAGTCTGTAAATACTCTTCTTTTTTTAATTTTGAATCTTTCTTTATTCCTCATGGTTTAGGATCAGGGGTTCTTCAATGCTGTTACGCAATGGCAGAAAATGTTTTTGCAGTAACACAGACAAGTTTCACTGGTTCAGTACCTGAAATGCCGGTATATCAGGATACACTTTCATCTGGTTCCGTACTTGAAGGAAATCTGATCCGCGTAGTCAACACTGATGACGGTGCAGGTGAAATACAAATCTCTTCTAAAACCATGTTTGAAGCCTATATCCTGGATGATAGTGCTAAATTCACTGATGACGGTTGGTACAGAACCGGGGATCTTGGGGTGATTATTGAGGATCACCTTTTCGTTGTTGGTCGTATTGATGATGTAGTTATAATTAATGGCAGAAAAATCCAGGCACATTATATAGAGGCTCTGGTCTCAGAGAATCCAAATGTTAAGTCAGGCAGGGTTCTGGTAACAGGGAATTCAGTTAATTCTGGCTTGTGTGTGTTTTATGAAGGGGAAGGACTCACTACTCAGGATCAACGGGATATTTCCATTCAGGTTCACTCTAGTTCCAGCGTCTCGATTGATCGTTTTGTGCATCTCCCTCCTGCTACTCTTGTTAAATCAACCAGCGGAAAAATTTCTCGCAAAAAAAGTTTAATAAAACTTGAATCCTTATCTTTTTTATAATCACTTATGAACACTAAATCTCTTGTTTTTGCTGGTGATAGCCATACTGGTGTTTTTTACCCTTTTTACGATGAAGTTATGGCAATTTATGACCGCCCCGGATTCACTATAGATTCTTTTTCTCGTGGTCAATCTCAAGTGTATCTGGATTTTGTTCAGTTTATGAAGTCTTTAAATCGAAATGGTATGACATTAGTTTTATGCTTGTCTGAAGTCGATATTCGTGTTCACTTCTGGAGGGATATGCCCATATTGGCAGCAAGGGGAATGTCTTTTAATGCCTTTATTGCTAAAAAAATTTCTGTATTCATAAATCGGGTTTCAGTATTTGCCAATGAACTTCACATATCCAACATTATCTTATGGGGGGCTCCTGCGTCTCAGTTAACCACCGAGAATCATACTGAATCATTGCCTGCCACAGGTGACAATCAAACTCGTAACATACTAACCCATCTCTTTAACCTGGAAATGATGAGGCAGATTTCTGCCAGTACCGGGGTGCTTCGTTTTTCCACTCCCTTTTATGGTATGGTCAATGAAGACTTTATAACTAATCCTCAATGGCTTCGTGATGGAGTGCATCTAAAGTTTGAATTGCGTTCTTATTGTATGAGTTTGCTGTTTCCTCTTATTCAATTGCAAAGTATGGTTACTTTTTCCAGTCAATTTGATTTTTTTATGTCTTTTGTTTTTGAGTTAAACGTGCTTGAAAAATCCGTCAATGAAACTGGATATCTACATTTTTTCCGAACCTGGGTTAAGGATATTAACTCATCAAACCTTATTTTAAACAATCATTATGGTAATTTTTGCCTGGTTGAGAAACTGAGTGATTTACAGGGTATCAATAAATATTATGAACTGGTTTTGAGGAGAAGCCTGTGAGTGAATTACAAGCAGATGTTATTTCAATTATTGAAAATGTACTTAAAATGCCTGCAGGAATATTGAATATAGATTCCGGCATGGGAATTACAGATGGATGGACTTCCCTGATGATGATGGAAATCATAATGGCCGTAGAAAATAAGTTTTCCATCCAGTTTCAACCGGATGAAATCTACGATATGGTAAACGTACGGGATATTCTTTTGTCATTGAAGAATCACGGTGTGTATAATGCCAATTAAAACACACAATATTCCAATATCACATAATCTTGAATTCTTGTTGCATTCCCTGGCTGATATTTTGCCTAAATGCGAATCTAATTTAACCGAACTGGTTTGGATATTTAGTGGTATCAGCGAACTGGATTTTCGTCATGATTTCTATCAGGTAATCACCCTCTATCCACCTGATCAATATGCCTTGACTATTGTTTTGCCCAATACATTGCAAATCGGGTATTCGGAGTTTTTTCATCCTCTTGTCAGAGTTTTCCTGGTTGATAACAAAAATCTGTTTGAATGGGCTTGTTCTTGTTCAGTTAATTGTATTCAGGTTGTTTCTGGAAGGAATTTTCTTTTTCAGCGCAAGAGTCTTTTCGTTTCGGCCTCCATGTTAAGTGCCTGGCAACAAGAAGTTTGCTACGACTATGAATTTCATGATTTACATATAGAAAATATATCCAAAGGCATTATTCACCCACTATTCCGTTCCGATACAGGAGTGGGTGAAAACAATGAATACGGTGGCGTAACGACATCAGAATTTGAATTTGTTACGTTTTCGGCAACTCCACGAATTAATGGTCGGTATCAGCATTATGCAGCTGCACCTGAGTGGTATGTCGGTGCTAATCCTTCTTTATCTCCAGACTCAATTCCTTATATTGACCATGACGTAGTATTTATTGGTCCCTTACATAAGCATTTCGGGCATTTTATTCTTGAAAGCTTATCCAGGCTCTGGTTTTTTCTTGAGGCACAGAATAAGGGGTATTTAGCCGCCTATATTTCAAGCCCAGGGGATGATCCGTTTATTGAGTTCCTTGCGTTTTTTGGAATTAATCCAGACAGGCTGATTCGTATCGATAGCCCCATTCAGTTCAGGTCTGTTATTGTTCCTGAACCGTCAATTCGTTTGCATGACCGTTTTCACATTAAATACAAATTGTGCGTAGACAGGATTAAGGAATCCATTGAACCGGCTTCATATAAAAAGGTTTTTTTTGCCAAGAAAATGCGACTGAACCATCGGGGAATTGGTGAGCAGCCTATTGTTGATATTTTTCGTGAAAATGGATTTCACATCGCTTATCCTGAAATAATTTCATTGCGTGAAATGCTGTCACTTCTCAAGGGATGCGATACTTTTGCTGCTTCGTCTGGTTCTAACGCCCATCATGCCATTTTCCTTCGTGATAATGTTGAACTTATTTGTTTGAATCGTTCACCACATATTCACTACCCTCAAACAATGATTGACAGAATGAAGGGACTCAATACATCTTATGTAGATGCCTATTTTTCAGTGTTGCCAGCAGACTGGAGTACAGGCCCTTTTCTCTTTGGCCCAAATAAATGCTTACTTGAATTCTTTAACCACAAAAGTTTCGCATACGATTATAATAAGTTATTGTATTCATCATTACCTTATTTTTATGAATACTTTCGTATATGGGGTTTCTATTATAGTGACGAAAACAATCGTAAATTGATTGATCCTGAGGAAATGGATGTCTCGGTTGAGACTTTATCTGAAGGAATTAATCATATCTTCGGACCTTTGTCAGTTAGCTACTAAATACACTGCACTGCTCAGTACGCCCCAAAACCCCGCCCTTTTATATTGCTTTATAAATCAGACCTATTGAGTCAGAAGCGTTTACAGGTGGAACTTGTATTTAGGCGTTACCGTCCGTATAAATTATATTCAGGTTTTTTTGATTCCATATCAAGTTTAGTCTACGTGGGTCTTAGCGGCTTCCCAATGACTCGTCGATACCTATCCGCATCGCTTTTACCGCAAAGCCTGAGTGGTTAAGTCCGTTCGTTTTTGCTACGGCAACCTGGGCGGGTTGATAAATACTGCGGCCTTTATTGGTAGCCTGAGCACAGTAATGGCGTTAAGATGAACACCTGCTCCCCCCGAAGCGGCAATAGCCCGTTTCGGGAATCATCCAATATAACCATAAAGGGGATTACTGATGTCGTATTTACCTGGCTTATCTGAGTACACTGACTGGCTGCCGCTCATACACGGCGGTGGAGACGATTCGGGCGGTGGGTTGTTGGGGCTACTGGATGGCGTGCTGGAATCACTCACCCGCTTGACCGATCCGGGTGGTTTTTCCGGGATATTGGGCGGTATTGTGACTTTGGGCTACAACATTCACCCTATGGTGGTGCATTTTCCCATAGCCCTGATCACGGCTTATCTGTTTACCGACTTGCTTGGCCTGCTGCGTAAAAACCAGTCGCTGCATAACACCGCCAACTGGTTGTTGTATTTGGGGGCTGCGGGTGCTTTGGCTGCCGTGGCTGCCGGCCTGGTGGCTGAGCAGTTGGTTCCGCATGGGGCTGAAGTTCATGACATCATGGAGCGACATGAATTTTTGGGCATTACCGTGGCCAGCTTATCTGTAGTGCTGTCTTTGGTGCGCTACCTGGGTGGGGCGGCACTGTCGACCACCATGGGGCTGGGTTTAAGCTGGTTTATGGGATTGCTGATGTGGGTTTGTCTTTTTTTCGGGGCCGATCTGGGCGGAACCATGGTGTATCAGTACGGTGTGGGCGTACAGGGGCTTCAGGATGCTAGCCAGTCCCGGGCGCATGAGCATGGTGGGGTTAGGGATTAAGGGGTGAACCAGTCTGCAACGCGTCGCCCCCCCGGAGGGGGCGAAGTAACCTTGTTAAGCTCCTGATCGGACGGCGTAAACATCTGCCTTCAACGCGTCGCCCCCCGAAGGGGGCGAAGTAACGACCTGGTTGAGCAGGCCATCCACTGCGCTTATGCCCTTCAACGCGTCGCCCCCCGAAGGGGGCGAAGTAACAGCCGCTTTAATGATAATTGGAACAGGGATTGATCCTTCAACGCGTCGCCCCCCGAAGGGGGCGAAGTAACTCAGTGCCATCAGCCAGAACCGGTG
>JBPCSC010000194.1:0-6241 GCA_051007495.1 Methylococcaceae bacterium
AAATCACATAACGGCTGATTAACATCCTGGAACCGCCCGTCTTTATCCAAAGCCTGATACGCCACAGGAGTATGTTCAAATAAAACCCTGAAGCGGGACTCGCGGGCGGCCATTTCCGCTTCCGCATTTTTCATGGCGGTGATGTCGGTGTGCGTACCCAACATACGCAGTGGATTACCCTGATCATCCCGGTTAACCAACCGCCCCCGATCCAGCACCCAGCGATACTGCCCGTCTTTGCAGCGCATACGGTGTTCGCTGACATAACTCGGGGTTTGCCCGGCGAAGTGCAGCCTTATGGCATCCACAACTCGCTCCAGATCATCGGGATGAATGCGCGTACGCCATTCTTCTACGCTATTGCCTATATCTTCGTTGTGATAACCCATCATTTCCTTCCAACCCAGAGAGAAGAAAATCTGTCCGTCCGGGATATTCCAATCCCATACTCCGTCCCCAGTCCCGTCAAAGGCAAACTGTAACCGTTCTTCGCTTTCCCGCACCCTGTCCATCGCTTTGCGGTAATCGGTTACGTCTATGCAGGAACCGATATAACCCAGAAAAGCACCTTCATCGACCTCAAATCGGGGGACTCCATTATCTCTGATCCAGCGATATTCTCCGTCTCTGTGCCTGAATCGATACTCCATGACAAACGATTTATTGTCGCTGAGGGATTCATGATAAACACGCAGACATTCGGCTTGGTCGTCGGGGTGTATGTTATCGGCCCACCCCATACCGGATTCTTCCTTCAAAGTGCGGCCTGTGAAATCCAGCCAAACCTGATTAAACCAATAACGGTGGCAATCAGTGCCTGACAGCCAGATCAATACCGGTGCACTGTTGGCCATGCTTCTAAAGCGATTTTCACTGTCCCGCAGTCGGCTTTCATGGTGTTTGCGCTCGCTGATGTCGCGGATGAACACAATCATACGGTCATCGCCTTTGGTCAGTGCACTGACACTCACATCCACGTCGATGATATGTCCATCTTTGCGACGATGCTGGGTTTCAAACCGGGCATACTCGCGGGTAATGATCATTTCCAGATTCTGGTCAATCTGCTGATGGGTGGAAACGGCATCCACTTCCATGATCGACATTTTCAATAGTTCTTCCCGGCTATACCCGATCAACTGGCAATACGCATCGTTAACCTCCAGAAAACGGCCCAGATAATCGCAGATCACGAAACCATCATGGGTCGTGGCCAGCATCGTGGCGTATTCGGTTTCTGCCTTTACCCGATCCGTCACATCGGCGATATGCCCGTGCCAAATAACCTGGTTTCCATTGCGGGTCGGGATGGCATCGTATTCGTGCCAGCGTAATCCAAGCTCTTCGGAATTGAGTCGGTACAGCCCATGCCAGCGAGTCAGGCCCAAAGCCGAATTCAGCACATCTGATTGAATTCGCTCCCGATCTTCCGGCATCAGCTTCACAAACAGGCTGCCTCCCTCGGTGCAAGCGGTTTGGGGATCCACGGCATACAATTCCCGCACCCCCAGGCTGAGGTAGGAAAACTGGCCCTTGCGTTCACCCTCCGTGTAATACTGAAAGGCGACGCCAGGAATCTGTGATGAAATCGACACCAACCGATTGTAACTGGCGACGTAACGGGCTTGAGCCTTTAACAATGCCAGTGTCAGCAAAGCCAGCAGCACGGAAACAATGTCGCCTTGCAAACGGACATTATTCAGGGTTTCCGTATCGGGCAGGTCAGGACTTAAAGCCAGTTGCCAGTCCACTCCGGGGGCGGCCACATCGGATAACACCGGTTGGCCCGAGAACGTCAAAGCATCCCCCCAAAACACATCATGTGTTCCGGATTCGTCAGGTTTGTAGCGCAATGCGGCAGGCTGAATCATGCCGCCGAACGTGAGCAAAGTGCCATTGAAGAAACGGTTTGCGTCAATGACAAAACTGATGACCCCCCAATACGAACCATCCTCAAGAAACACCGGCGTGTAGTAGAGCAAGGCACGCCCTCCCTGCACCAGGTCAATCGGGCCCAGGATGGTGGGTTGATTGTGTTCCTGGCTGCGTTGTATGGACGGCCATTGCCTGGTCAGATTGGGATAATAAAGCCCTATGGCGGCTTCATTGCCCTCGGTGGGATAGACGTAGGTCAGTCGATTAGCCGGTGCCAGACCGATGTTGCGCAAATACTCAGATTGTTCAAAAACCTGAGCCAACAACATTGAGACCTGATCGTTGGTGAGTTTTCCCTTGTTCAGTCTGATGTAGGATTTGATCGTTGAAGCAACAATCGCGTAGCTTTTCAGGCGGGATTCGATGTTGTAGCCAAGGTGAGTAATGATTTGTTCAGCGTCTAAACGGGTTTCCATAGCCATGGTTAAACCGAGTTTGTTGACCAGGAACTCGGTTACGCCTAATCCTGAAAAGAACACCGAAGACACGATCAAGCCCCTTATCCAAGCTTGGCGGGTGTTGCGGAATCGACTAATAAAATTCATCACACAGGACTCATCAGGGTTGAATCGGGCCGCCACGCCCTGGGGCGGTCAACAGAGGGTGGCCAGGACTGGTGCGGCTGCACCGGAAGCGGATCGGCTTAGTACATGTTCAGTGAGTGCACGCGCCGAGTGTAAACGGACTGGATTAAGGCTTGAATTATATGGGCAAACCGGATGTTCGGGTACTCACTCGTGCAAATGGACAGATTTCTTGCCACAATGCGGCTGTGTTAGGTTCCCCGTCCGGGATCTACACGGCTCTACCCATCCGTTCTCCATCAACATAAAAACCGCACTCCTCGCGTGACTCACACCCTCGCCACATCGCTCATCTCTGTAGCCCCCATGCTGGAATGGACTGACCGGCATTTTCGTTACTTCGCCAGAATCATTTCGCGTCACACCTTGTTGTATACCGAGATGCTCACCGCCGCCGCGCTAATACACGGGGACAGGTCGCGTCTGCTCCGGTATGACCCACACGAAAAACCCCTGGCCGTACAACTGGCCGGATGCCAGGCGGCTGATCTGGCCGAGTGCGCCCGCATAGTGGCCGATCACGGGTTTGACGAAATCAACCTCAACGTGGGTTGCCCCAGTGATCGGGTGCAGCAAGGTCGGTTTGGGGCCTGCCTGATGGCAGAACCCCACACGGTAGCCGACTGCGTGGCCGCCATGAGCCAGGCGGTTTCGTTACCGGTAACGGTCAAAACCCGAATCGGCATAGACGATCGGGATTCATACGCGCATCTGCATGAGTTCATCGCCACGGTGGCTCAAGCGGGGTGCAATACGTTCATCATCCATGCCCGCAAAGCCTGGTTAAAGGGTTTGTCCCCCAAAGAAAACCGTGACATTCCACCCTTGCGCTACGACGTGGTGGCGGCCATCAAGCAGGATTTCCCTCACCTGCGTATTGTGCTGAATGGCGGTATTGTCGATCTGGATCAAGCCGAACAGGAATTATCCCGATTCGACGGCATCATGATCGGACGGGCGGCGTATCACAATCCTTATCTTCTGGCCCAGGTGGATGCCCGTTTCCACGCCGATGACCACCCCATCCCCACCCGCCATCAGGTGATTGAGGCCTTGCTGCCTTATGTTGCGGCGCAACTGGAAAATGGCGAACGCCTGCATAACCTGACCCGGCATGTGCTGGGCCTGTACCACGGCCAGGCGGGCGGGCGGGCTTTTCGTAGACATCTAAGCGAACACGCCGGTAAATCCCCCAAAGGCATCGCATGGCTACAGGAAGCCGCTCAGCACTGTGGCTTTGAACCCACCCCCCCTGGATGATTCCGGCCTGTCTTGGGTTCCTGTCCGGCACGGTAGCCGTACAGCAGGCCCCTGCCCTGCTGCCCTGGCCTGTGCAGCTTTTGGGTTGGGCCGGGTTGCTGGCCGTTTGTGTGTTGATATTCCATCACCGTCATGTTCGGGTTCAGTGGCCGACCATCGCCTGGCCGCTCCGTTACATCATGTGGCTGGTGGCGGGCAGTTTGTGGGCCATGGCGTATGCCGGTTTACGGCTTGATCACAGTTTGCCTTCGAGCGAACAACGGTACGATGCCCAGGTTGAGGGTGAAGTCATCTCCATCCCTGAAGCCATGGATAGAGGCACGCGCTTCGAGTACCTCATCCATCACTACCTGGCCTCGTCCGCACCGCTGCCTCCCCGTCGCCTGCGGCTTAGCTGGTACAACAGCCCCAAAACACTCAAAGCCGGCGAGGTGTGGCAACTGCGCGTCCGCATAAGAACGCCGCACGGCAGCCTGAATCCAGGCAGCATGGACTACGAAGGCTGGCTGTACACCGAAGGCATGGATGCCGTGGGGTATGTTGTGGAGTCCACCGACAACCTGCGCCTCACTCCCGGTTCTGCCCTGACCATGGCCACCTGGCGGCAAGCACTGCATGACCGTCTAACCCGTGTGTTGGCCTCCAGCCCCTATTCCGGGGTGATTGAAGCCCTGGTGATGGGTATCGAATCCGGCATTACTCAACCGCAATGGGAAATCCTGCGGCGCACCGGCACCACCCACCTCATCGCTATTTCTGGCTCCCACATCGGGCTTATTGCCGGGCTGGTTTTTTTTCTGTCCCGCTGGCTGGCCATGTGTCTGGGCTTGCGGGTATTTCCGCCCCATCAACTCGCAGCCCTTTGTGGAATCCTCACGGCCTGGGGGTATACCGCCCTGGCCGATTTCGCCATACCCACACGCAGAGCCTTGGTGATGGTGGCCGTCGTCATGGGGTCCTTGCTGCTCAAGCGTCATCTTTCCCCTGTTCACACACTGGCTCTGGCCGGATGGGCGGTAGCCTGGCACGACCCCACAGTCGGTTTGTCGCCGGGGTTTTGGTTATCGTTTGCCGCAGTGGGTTTGATTTTCTACGGCATGACCGGGCGACTGGCCGTACCCTCGGGCGTACGCGCCATGTTACAGGTAAATGGGCTAACGGCCTTGGGGTTGGCCCCTCTGTTACTGCTGTTTTTTCAGCAGGTTTCGCTGATTTCGCCTCTGGCCAATGCCCTGGCTATCCCGGTGCTGGGTGTGTTGCTGGTTCCGGTCTGTCTTGCCGGGGCCGTGTTATTGCCTGTGAATGAATGGCTGGGAACCGCCGTGCTGCACGGGGCCGAGTTTATTTTGTCCTGGTTTTGGCCATTGCTCGAATGGCTCTCCAACGTGCCACTGGCGCAATGGAATCGCCCGGCTTCAACCTGGCCGGAACTGCTCCTGGCCTTGGCGGGTGTGTTGTTGCTGCTTGCCCCCCGAGGGATGCCGGCCCGCAGTTTAGGACTGGTGCTGTGTTTACCCTTGGTGGTCAACCGGCCTGAACCACTGGCTGAGGGTGATTTTCGGCTGAGCGTGCTGGATGTAGGCCAAGGCTTATCGGCCGTGGTGGAAACCCATAGCCACGTTTTGGTATTCGACACCGGGGCCCGTTTTAGTCGCTCATTCGACATGGGGCGGGCCGTGGTCGAACCGTATCTACGCTACAGGGGTTGGGATGGGGTGGATGTGCTGATGATCAGCCATGGCGACAACGACCACATCGGCGGGGCGGACAGCCTGTTGCGTCAGTTTTCGGTAGGGTCCGTATACAGCAGCGTACCTGAGCGTTTGCAACCCAAAGCCCAATCCTGTCAGGCCGGACAAGCCTGGGATTGGGATGGAATCCACCTGGAGGTGCTGGCACCCATCCAATCGCTGATGCGGGAAAACGACAACTCCTGTGTACTCAAAGTACGCGGACACCAAGGCTGCGCCCTGCTGACCGGAGACATTGAAGCACGCGGCGAAGCCGAACTGGTACGCCGGTATGGCCGTGATTTGGCCTGTGATGTTTTGGTTGTTCCTCATCACGGCAGCAAGACATCCTCCACCGCCGACTTCCTGGACACCGTCAAACCCGCCTGTGCGCTGATCCCAAACGGTCATCTCAATCGCTACGGTTTCCCTCATGCCACCGTGGTGGAACGCTATAAAACCCGCCACATTCCACTTTATGCCACCGCCAGCCTGGGTGCGTTGACCGTACAACCCCAAACCTCCACACCCTGCGCAGTCGGTTCATACCGACTCGACCATCGCCGTTACTGGAATAACACCCTCAACCCTTGACGACCATCCGTCATCATTGGCAATAAAGCTGAAACCCCATAATACTTATTCCGCCTGATTCCGCCTAAAGGCGGTACTACAAACGTGCGAATGAATTCGCACCTACAAAGGGGGTTTTCGCTATAAACAACCAAAGCC
>JBPCSC010000195.1:0-5058 GCA_051007495.1 Methylococcaceae bacterium
TATTCATGTCAATGCGTACAAGGTGGCGGGGCTGATTCCTGGCTCTCTGTCATTGATACTGGCCGATCATCTATCCTGGACGTGGGTGTTCTGGATCACCGGCTTGTTCATGTTGCCGGGATGGCTGTTAACCGTGCTGGTGCGTGAACCACTGTCCGAAACAGTGGCTCCACCCAGTCTCAGGCAGGCAGTGGTCGAGCCATTCCGGGAATTTATAGGTCGGGCGGGCGGGCGGGAAGCCATGCTGGTGTTGGCCTTTATTTTTTTCTACAAACTGGGAGACAGCATGGCCACCTCGCTGGCTACGCCTTTTTACATGGATTTGGGATACAGCAAGACGCAAATTGGCCTGATCGCCAAAAATGCCGGTTTGTGGCCGAATCTGGCGGGTGGTTTTCTGGGTGGGTTGGGGTTGATGCGTCTTGGTTTGCGACGCGCCTTGTGGGTGTTTGGAATCATTCAGGCTTTGGTGATCCCCGGATTTGCCTGGTTGGCAGGCACTCCACCCGATAGCGTTCATCTGGCTTGGGTGATCGGCAGCGAGGCCTTCGGTGTAGGTTTGGGAACATCGGCCTTTGTGGCGTATATCGCCACGCTAACCCATCCGGCTTATGCGGCCACCCAATTTGCCTTGTTCACCAGCCTGGCGGCTACCCCTAGAACCTTGGCCAATGCGCTGGCCGGTTTTCTGGTAGAGGGGGGAGAGATGCGTTGGGGCGGGGTGGACGTTGTACAGTTTGCGGGTTGGGGCTGGCAGAATTTTTATTGGTTCTGCTTTGTGCTGGCTTTGCCAGGGTTGCTGCTGCTGGTGCGGGTGGCCCCACGCCAGTGATCGGCGGGGAAGCGGGAGAATATGAGGCCTGGATGTGATGTGGGGGGTAGGGCCTACGCCATACCCCCCACTACCGGGACCGATCAAACTAAAACAATCAGGCAACCGACAACAGCGATTGCACCATGCGGTTGTCCGGAGTTCCGAACGCCTGCATGGCCTGAGAGGGGTTGCTGCTCATCATCTGCTTGAGCGCACTGGCCATTTGTTCGGCATCAACGGCCGAGAGACTCGACCGCGTGCTCCGGGTGGAGTCAGTGCGCTGAGTTTGGGAGGTGCTGCTCAATGAGACGTTGTCTTCCGGCAAGGTTTTGCTGGTGGTCGACTGGGCTTGTTGCTCATCCAGCATGGTCATTTCCTGGTTTTGATCTGCAGGAAGCTCCCGTGTCTGGGTTTTGTTGAACGTCGGATTGTTGAGGATCGGATTGCTGAGAACAGAATTGATGTTCATGATGTGCACTCCTTCAGTTGGAATTGATGATATGACCGGGCTTGATTGTACTCTTTTTGAGTCAAATGTAGAGGAGATTTTGCCTGGTGGAGCGACCTAATCAGTATCCCGGGCAAAGGGTGGTTGGTGAGTCATCACCTCGTTTAGTAGGCCACGGAATGAGTTCATGACCTTGGCCGATTTCAGCCAGTGTTCGCGGATGAACAACTGGTTGTATTGCCAAGGCGTTTGCATATCTCTGGCCAGAGGGATAAAGCGATAACCGGCCAGAAATCGCGCTACGTCCTTGTCCAGCCATTGTCCCTTCCAGGACGTTTTGTTTTCCAGTTCGATATAGACCAAATCCACATTGCTGTTCAGAGCTTGGGTTGCTCCTGCCAGAACATCGCCGGCCGCGCCTTCTACGTCAATCCATAAACTCACCGGAGCCAAGCCTGAATGTTCTGCCAGTATGCTGTCCAGCGTGATGCAGGACACCGTCACCTCCTCATATTCCACCCGATCCATGTTCCTAACCCTCAGGCTACTGGTCAGGTTTTCCCGGGGCAGGGTTCGTTGCCCGCCTGCTTGCGGCATTACTCTGGGAATCTTGAGCACTCTCGGTTGATCCTCATGCGACACGGCCAGGTTAAGGTACGTAATGGCGGGATCAACCTTGTTGACGTAGCGTTGATATACATAGGGATTGGCTTCATAAGCCAGTAGTCGGGCTTCTGGCAACACGGAATGTATGCGCTTGAGACCGCTGGCTTCGTGGGCCCCGATTTCAATACACAAACGTGCTCCGATGCACGCACAGAGTTCGATGTAGAACCGCTCCAGAAAAACCGTCTGGTCGCGTCCGGTCAGTCCGACATGGGTGAGCAGGGATTCCCATAAACAGTTATGGAGCAGATGAGGGGTATTCATGGTGTAGCACTTTTTGGACAGGAAAGACCATTATCATCGCCTCACCCCGCACTCAGAGCAAGTTCGTAACACATCTTCTTGTACCCCTCCTGACACTTTAGAGGCATCCCGCATGGTTTTACCCGATTATCACGGCTGCAGCATTGTCAACCTGATGAGTTCCATCGTTACCGGATTAGGTGGCAAGGCCACCGGCTATCCACCACTGGTGTGCTGGCCTCGGGATGTGCTGAAGGATGTTCGTCATTTGGTGTTGATCGTTATGGATGGCTTGGGTCATGATTATCTGCTGAGCCAAGGGCAGGGCACTGCACTGGCCCGGCAAGTTCGTGGCCGCTTGACTTCGGTGTTTCCTTCAACCACTGCTGCCGCCATCACCAGTTTCTACACTGGGCTTGCGCCGCAGCAACACGGTTTGACGGGCTGGCATATTTATTTCCGCGAATTAGGGGGGGTGCTGGCGGTGTTGCCCGGTGTGCCTCGCTACGGCGGCGCATCCTTAAAGAAAAGCGGAATTCCAGTCCAACGGTTTTTCGATCATCGTCCGGTATTTGACCGAATCCCGGTGAAATGCCAGGTCGTCAGTCCGGCCCGGATTGCTCATTCCGATTTCAACCTGGCACACCGGGGCAAAGCCAGCATCATGGCGTATGACACCCTGGAGGCGTTTTTCACCACATTGGAGCGAATCGCTAAACAACCGGGGGGGCGCAGTTTTACCTATGCGTACTGGCCGGAATTCGACCACATTTGCCACGAATCAGGCAGCCAAAGTGAGGCGGCTTTGGCTCATTTGCAGGCGTTCGATAGGGTTTATCAGCACTTTCTGGCCGCGATCGACAACACCCCTACCCGGGTTTTGGTCACCGCCGATCATGGTTTCGTGGATACCTGCCCGGAACGTACCCTGAACCTGGCCGATCATCCTGAAGTCTCCGAGTCACTGATATTGCCGCTGTGTGGTGAACCCCGAGTGGCGTATTGCTACGTCAAACCCAGGCATACAGCCAGGTTTGAGGCGTATGTCCGCACTCATCTAGGGACTTGTCTTGAACTTAGAGACAGCCAGGAACTGTTGGCAGAAGGTTATTTTGGCGCAGGCAAGCCACACCCCCGACTGGCGGATCGCATCGGGGATTACACGCTGGTGATGGAGGACAATTGGATCGTGAAGGATCGTTTACCCTTCGAGAAAGATCATCAGCAGATCGGCGTCCATGGGGGCGTCGATCCGGCCGAGATGTATGTGCCTTTGTGTGTGGCGGGCGGGTAGGTCAGGGGGTAGCCGCGTGGGCTTGGGTGTTGTCTTTTGAGGATGGAGCAGGCGTTTCGTCGTTCAGTCCTTCCAGCTCCAATTCTTCTTCCATTTCATCATCAGCCGGCGGATTGCCGTCGTGAATCAGGTAATTACGCTGCTGAAAATAGGCATTGCGGATGAACTCATAACGATCCAGCGAGGCTTCGTCGACAATTTTGCTGGCACTCAGCAGGTCGGCGCGGGTATCCAGGGTTTTGAGCGAACCGCTTCCGTAGGGAATGGCTGCCGGAGTGACCCAGTTGATGGGATTGGCTGCGGAATCACCGGCAAGACCTAAAGCCCCTCGGGGGGAACTCGGACCCACCAGCGGCAAGACCAGATAAGGCCCGGAGGGTAATCCCCAGGAACCCAGCGTTTGATCCAGATCCTCAGAATGTTTGTTCATGCTGAGCTTGCTGGCTACATCGACGAATCCACCCAGCCCCAGAGTGGTATTCACCAATAAACGGCCCAAGTCGCTGCCGCCCTGGGTGAACTTCAACTGGAGCAAGTCGTTGGTAATGACGTTGATTTCATCGACATTACTAAAGAAATTGGTGATGCCCTTGTCGACAAAAGCCGGTGTCACCCACTGATAGCCTTTGGAAACGGGCTTCATAAAATAATCGTCAAGGCCGTCGTTGAATTTCTGTACTTCGCGGTTCCAGCCTTCCAGGGGATCCCGAGGATCGTTCTTGGTAACGGTAGAAGCACAACCCGCCAGGTTCAAGGCCAGCAGGAATCCCAGTCCGGGGCGGATGCAGAATGATGGGAGGTTTATTTTCATTCTTTGTTTGATCCTCATCTTGTGGAAGGTTTGGATGGATGGCTAGTGGTATGATGGTATCTGAGCCCGAAGGCCTGCAAATATAATTGAGGACCTTCCCCTAGTCGAGTAAAAATTGCATATTTCATGAAGATCGAACCACAACGCCCCCCTTTCGCCCGCCGTTTTCGCGGGTATTTGCCGGTTATCGTCGATGTCGAAACTGCCGGGTTCAATGCCCATGATCACGCTTTGCTAGAGATCGCCGCCGTGATTTTAGGGATGGACGAAAGCGGCACAGTGCATAGCGTTGCAACCCATGCGGCTCACGTTAAGCCATTTAAAGGGGCAAAACTCGACGAGGCGGCATTAAAATTCACCGGGATAGATCCCTATCACCCGTTCCGCTTTGCCGTGGAAGAAACTGAAGCCTTGAACAAGATATTCACACCGGTCAAGGCCGCTATCAAGGCCAACGGCTGTACCCGGGCCATATTGGTCGGTCATAATCCTTCTTTCGATCTGGGGTTTATCAACGCAGCCGCGCATCGCTGCCGGATCAAGAAAAACCCGTTCCACCCTTTCAGTACCTTCGATACGGCCACTTTGGGTGGATTGGCTTACGGACAAACCGTGCTGGCCAAGGCCGCACAGGCGGCGGGGCTTGGGTGGAGCAACGAAGAAGCCCATTCTGCCATCTATGATGCAGAACAAACTGCGCGTCTGTTCTGCAATATAGTCAACCGTTGGAGCGAATTGTGCCGGCTGGATGCCCGAGTCCTCCCGCAGGAGGAAGAGGAAAT
>JBPCSC010000196.1:0-1230 GCA_051007495.1 Methylococcaceae bacterium
CAGTGTTTTGGGTCGGTTTTGGTATCAGACCGGATTTTGCGGGCCGAAAAAGCGCGGCCGTGTACGGCAATCTGCCAGTAAATGAAATAGAGGCTGGCATATTCAGCATCTTTAAGCCTACCGTCCCGCCAGGCCAGGCTCAGGTGCGGAATATGACTTAGCAAGAGGGTGAGTTCCGGCATAGCTCCCTGAATTTCAACAAGGCCAGATAATCGTACCCAGCGTGAATGAGCATAGGGATGAGCAGATTGGCTTCCCCGGTAACATAAAGCATTGCCCCCAGATACAAGCCCGCCCCGCCAGCCAACAAGGCATACCCCGGTGTTATCCAGTGCATCACACCAAACAGCAGATTACTGAGCAGCACCGCCCAGAACACCCCGAAGTTTAGCTCTAGCCCGGTTTGTAACAGGCCTCTGAAAAAAAACTCTTCAGCACCTCCGGCCAGACAGGCCACATACAGCAGGTCAATCCGGCGGCATTGGCTTAACGCATTACCCAGAAAAAGCATCGACAGGCGTTTGATCCTGTCCAGCCAGGCATCTGCATCCGCTTGCGCCATGATGCGACTAAACGGGATATACAAAGGCAACACCCCGAGGATACCCAATACCAGGCTGGTCGAGTCCAGCGTCAATCGCTCCAGTGGGTTGACCGAAAACATCCAGCCCAGGGACAGCGTCATAATCAGTAATCCGCCTTCCGAGACAGTAGCCAGCAAAAGAAAAGAAGTTTTATTGAGCATGGGTAACCAAGGTGTGTAGAGGCTCCCAAGAACTGGGCAAAAGTAAATCAATCTGTTTCAAGCGGCTTGAGCAGACGCTTGGGGCCCATGATATCAGAGCCAATGCACAGACTTATCCACAGATATTGTGGATAGAAGCCCTAAGCACCGTTTCGACCCGAAAAGGGGATTGCACCTACACGGAGTCGCATTGGCTAAATGAAATACAAGCCCCTGAAAAGTGGCTGGTCAAGCCAGTTTCCGGAGGTTGCAAACCGATACTCCACACAGTTATCCACAGATTTTGTGGATGGTTTGGCGGAATGACCGACCCAACTATGCTACTCCCCCATATTTCGGACCAGGACTTAAGATAGCAATCATCAGCAAAAGTCGAGGTGAACTATGGCCAATGTGCATAGCCGTGGAAGCCATCCGGCAGGAGAAGACGGTGAACGAGTTGACGGCGGATTATGGCGTTCACGCCACCCAGATCGGCGTGTGGA
>JBPCSC010000197.1:0-2891 GCA_051007495.1 Methylococcaceae bacterium
ACGAATAATCGGGGTGATATGTGGTGTTATCAGCGTACCGGGGGAGATCATCGCCTGACCGATCGTTTCAGTTGTGGTGTGGGCGGTCATGTGGATAAGGGGGATGAGGACGTGGATGTGGCCAGCACGGTAATTAAGGCTTTGCGGCGCGAATTAGCCGAGGTACTGGCGTTTGATATACCCCATGAGCATACCCTGCATCCTTCTGGCTGGATATTTGAACAGCATACCGCCATAGGCCGGGTTCATCTGGGCCTGGTGTTTCATATACCCTGGACAAACCCTGAAAACCCAAACCCCGTGGAAGGTGAATCCTTGAACGCTTTGGGATTTATGCCACGCGAACTTATTTTATCCGATAAGCGTTTTGAACTCTGGAGCCATCTGGCTTTGCATTTAATTGAGGATCAACCATGAATACCATGAACACCACGAAAAACTCCATACTCTTGTGTACTTTAGGCGTCAGTTGGGCGGTTATTCCTGAGGCTTATGCTTTACTGGACCCGGATGATTTACCTTTATATCAGCATCATCCACAGGCAGACAGCCTGGAACGTTTGCGTCAGGAGTATAGCCTGGTCGCTCCCGGAGAAATATGGGTATGTACCACACAAGGCCAGCGCACTACTGAGGGGATTAAAAAACTGCAAGCCTGGATTAACCAGTTACATCAACCGCCCATACTCCGTGTCTGGCAGGCAAAAGGTACGGATGAATTGGCTAATCATGAAGAATGTCGCCATATTCGTGAACTGATTTTCAGGGCGTGTCTGCATGCGGCACAACGCGTTTGCTCAGGGCAATTGATACTGTCATTGGCGGGTGGGCGCAAAACCATGTCAGCCGATTTACAGGAAGCGGGGGCCTTGTTTGGGTGTCATGCCTTGCTGCATGTTATTGGTCGAGAGGGTTTGCCTGATTGTTTGCGAGCACCTGAGCCTGAAACTTTGGCGCATCCTCTGGCGGCAGACGTATGCAGTTATGTATTGCCTCTGGCGGTGGGTTCAGGCCAGCGCAGTGAATTGCTGGATGTAGATTTTGAACACCGTGGACGGGTATCTGCCGAACGGTTTGGGTTATGTCTTCCTGATAATGCCGGGGTTATCGCGTGGACTCAACCGGATGAATGGTTAATTGATGAAATCGTACAACGGCAAAAGGCCGGTAGCCGTTTATTGGGTAATTTTTTACAGGGTTTAGGGCGGCATGAACACCATGAAAACTGGCGTAGCCTATACCGTTTGCCGCCGGCCAGAATTGATGCCTTGCGGCAGACTGCTCTGGATGAATCTCACCGGGATTGGTTAAGTCAGTTACCCAAAGCCGATTTGCATCGCCATGTAGGCGGTTGTCTGGATCTGGAAGCCCAGATTGGCGTAGGCCGTGCCGTATGGGAGGACATGACTGAATATGAGCGTGCCGAGGCGTATAAGCGGGTGCGTCCTTTACTGGAGGCACAGGAATGGGAATGGAATTGGCCGGGTTGTTTTCAACAACCCAAACATCTAAGGGCACACGCCATAGCCGCTTTGCTGGTGCATACCGATACTGAACAGCTTAATAACCGGCTTTGGGGGGTTACTGAACCACGTTTTGCCTTGAGAGAACGCAGGCCTTATGGGTTTGCCTATTATGAACGCCCCGGTGAACTGACGGGTTCAGCCATATTATGCCATCCTGCGGCAATAACCCCCTATGCTCAAGCCATAGTGGATTTGGCGGTACGTGAAGGATTGGGGTATGTGGAATTACGCGGAAGCCCGCAAAAATATCATGGCGATGGGCTTGAGTTTCTTAAAGCCTTTCAAAACGCATTGACTGTAGCCCTGGCGGCACATACCCGCCAGGGTACTCGCTGCCCGGTATTCCGGTTTATCATTATTGCCAATCGGGGTGATATTCCTGAGGTAATTGAGCAGGTGGTACATCTTGCGGCCAGGGCCAAGGAATCTCTGGGTGATTTTGTGGTGGGTCTGGATGTGGCAGGCAATGAGAGCAATCCCGCCACGCTTGATTTTGACGCTTTGGCCCAACTGTTTGAGCCAGTATTCCGGGTATGCCTGCCCATTACCATACATGCCGGTGAGGGGGAATCTGCCGAGAATATCTGGCAGGCCGCTTATAAACTCCACGCCGACCGTATCGGCCATGGTTTAAGCCTGGCCGATCACCCCGACCTGGCCCGCCGGTTTCGTGACCGCAATATAGCCCTGGAATTATGCCCCACCTCTAATCGGGAAGTTGTGGGTTTTTACGACCCGGCGATCCCCGCAGACTATGTCAAACAGGCCAGGCCGTATCCCTTGCTCAAATTATGGCGAGACGGCATACCTTTAAGTATTTGTACGGATAATCCGGGTATTAGCCGCACCACATTAACTGACGAATACCTGACCGCCGCCCGCATGGTACGCGGTAATCACCCAATAAGCCTGTGGGATACTCTGGCCATCATCAAACAAGGCTATGCCCATGCCTTTTTACCCAGCACAGAACGGGAAAACCTGATGAAACAAATCGACGCAATGGTATATGAGCAACTGGTTTGAGGGAGATTATTAAGCTGATTTATTTGGTGCGAATGTGTCGCTGATTTTTTTTGTAGGTGCGAATTCATTCGCACCTACAGGTTTGGCACAGAGTGGTTAATTAAACGTATAAATTCAAACCACATCGGGTATTTACGTTTGTTGTCGGTATTTACGTTTTTTGTAGGTGCGAATTCATTCGCATCACCGGTTGAACACGTTAAAACGGCAGATTTTTCAGATAAGGCCGGGTGCGAATGTGTCGCACCTACAGGTTTGGCACAACGCGGTTAATTAAACGTATAAATTCAAGCCACATCGGGTATTTACGTTTGTTGTCGGTATTTACGTTTTTTGTAG
>JBPCSC010000198.1:0-2269 GCA_051007495.1 Methylococcaceae bacterium
GCAAACCCCCTCTACCCTGAGATTTTCCAACATGTCTATCCCATCCCGCTTGCTGTATGCCTTGCTGGTTCTCTTTTCGATTTCCAGCGTTTGGGCAGACGCGCCCAACGAAGCCTGGCAAGGCACTAGCTTATCCGACGAGACCCTGCAAAAAGTGCAGCGCACGCTGGTGGATTACCAGCAATGCATCACCGAACAAACCCAGGGGCACATCAACGATCGCCTTGATTCTCGTGCCATTACCGATCTCGTGCTGAAAAAGTGTGAGGAACGGTTAGCCGGCATCAAGACGGCGTTTGATGGCGAGAAAGTACCGGTCGAAATTTCAGAGCGTTATATGCGTAGCCGTCGCACCCACGCCGCCCGCAACATCCTTAAGGCCGTGATGAGTGTGCAGGCACTGCGTTCCTCTACGGAAAAACCCTGACACCGCACCCGTCTGAAGTTTCTCTCTCACCTTGAATCCATAATAAGAATATCCAACACGGAGGCACTCATGCCCATTGATATCCACCTGATTCCCACCACACTTGACCTGTTCCATCTGGTTCTGCTCGGTCTTGCAGTCGTTTTGGCCATACTGCAGCTTGTGCTGTTGTCTTTTGTCGCCATGGCTTTGCTGCGTAAAAAGCCGACACCGATTCCCGCTGTTTTGATTCCAGAACCCGCACCACCGCCCTCCAGGCCGGTACGGGCTGAACCCATCACGGAAACCGTGATGGTCAAACAAGCGACACCAGACTCAGCCTTGCAACTGCTGGGTTTGTTGCAGAAGGAAGCCCGTTTTCTTGATTTTGTGAGAGAAAACATAAAGCCTTATTCCGATGCTGAAATCGGAGTGGTAGCCCGATCGGTACATCAGGGTTGCCAAAAAGTCCTCAACGAACACTTCACACTGGAACCCATACGATCCGAGGCCGAGAACACCCGCATGACCTTACCCAAGGGCTACGATGCGGCCAGCATCCGCATTTCCGGCCGCATTGTAGGCGAAGCCCCTTTCACCGGAACCCTGATCCACCGGGGCTGGAAAGCCACTGGAGTGACGCTGCCGCGTGTCGCTGAAGGTCATGATGTCCACATCATCGCGCAAGCCGAGGTAGAACTATGAGCACGGCCCGTTATTCCGTCGGTATTGATCTGGGCACGACCAACAGCGTGGTGTCCTATGCCGAATTGAGTTTTTGTGAAGGCGAACAAGCCCCGGTCAGCGTGCTGCCCATCCCCCAGTTAACCGCACCGGGCACTGTAGGCGAGCGCAAGCAACTGCCTTCGTTTGTGTATCAGGCCCATGAATCAGAACTGGCTCCGGGTGATGTGGTATTGCCCTGGAATGAACACCCGGAAGCCATAGTGGGTGATCTGGCTCGCCAACTGGGTAGCAAGACACCCATACGGTTGGTAGCCAGTGCCAAAAGCTGGTTATCCCACAGTGGTGTGGACAGACGCTCGGCCTTGTTGCCGGTGCAATCACCACAGGATGTGCCACATATTTCACCAGTGCAGGCCCAGCGTTACTACCTTCAACACTTGAGTGATGCCTGGGATGCCCGTTTTCCTGACGCGCCTTTGGCCGAACAGGATCTGGTCATCACCGTACCGGCTTCGTTTGATCCGGCGGCCCGTGAACTCACCGTGGAAGCCGCTCACACTGTGGGTTTGCGTCAAGCCATATTGCTGGAAGAACCGCAATCGGCTTTGTATAGCTGGATACAAACCAGCCAGGGCCAGTGGCGGGAGCAGGTCAAACCTGGCGACATCATTCTGGTGGTTGATGTTGGTGGGGGAACCACTGACCTATCCCTGATTGCGGTGACTGAGGAAGACGGCAACCTGGTATTAAACCGGGTGGCCATAGGCGACCATATTTTATTGGGTGGCGACAACATGGATTTGGCTTTGGCCTATGTGCTCAAGGCCAAACTGGAAGCCGAAGGCAAGCGTCTGGAAGGCTGGCAAATCCAGGCCTTGACTCACGGTTGCCGCGATGCCAAGGAAAGCTTGCTGGCCGAAGGTGGTGAATCCGAAGTGGTGGTGGTGGTTCCTAGCCGAGGCTCTTCCCTCATCAGCGGTACGCTGCGTACCACACTGACCCGCGATGAAGTCAACCGAACTTTAGTCGAAGGGTTTTTCCCCAAGGTGTCGATCAGTGATCGCCCACTGGTACAGGCCCGCACCGGTTTGACCACCCTGGGTTTGCCTTATGCCAAGGATGCTCGCATCACCTGTCATCTGGCCGCCTTTTTGAGTCGGCAGCGGGGTGCGACCG
>JBPCSC010000199.1:0-2610 GCA_051007495.1 Methylococcaceae bacterium
TTCTTTCTCAGTATTTTCCAAATACCCCTAATGACTGGACCTGGTCGTCCTCCCAACAATACGGTGTTGCCGGGAGTGCATGGAGCGTTAATTTCTATCTGGGTAATGTTAACAGCAACTACACCAACAGTGCGTTTACAGTCCGCCTGGTGCGTAACGATTTATGTATCAGCAATTGTTCCGGTACTACATCGGTTGATGGGCCACAGGCTTTGTCTTTTCTCGATCAGGATGGTGTACTACCCGCTCAATTAGTTAAATCCAATGCGATTATCGTGACGGGGTTTGGTGGTTCTGCCCGAATCTCTGTAACCGGTGGAAGTTATTCATTGAATGGTGGTGCGTATACGAGCGTTCCCGGAGTCGTTATTGATGGGGATATGGTGCGTGTAGTCGTTACGTCTTCCAGCCAGTACAATACCCCGGTTAATGCCACCCTGTTTATTGGTGATACCCATAATACATTTACAGTTACCACTATGTCTGCACCCACTCAGGACAGTGTTCCTGACACCTTCAGCTTTAATGATCGCCTCAGTGTGGTTCCTGGTCAGATTGTTATCTCCAATAATATTAAGGTCGCGGGCATTGATTCTACAACGGCTATCAGCATCAGTGGCGGGAGTTATTCCATAAACAGCAGATCTTTCACAGATGCTGCCGGTGTTGTCACTAATGGCGATCAGGTGCAGGTTATGCTTAATGCTTCCCGCCAGTATGGCACATCGCTTGATGCCGTTCTTACCATAGGTGGGGTCAGGGATACTTTTACGGTAACTACTCTGGAAGCCCCTGTTGATACCACCCCGGATGTGTTTATGTTTAAGGATCAGTTGGGTGTCAGTCCAGGCCAGGTGGTGTTGTCCGATGCCATAGACATACTGGGGATAGACGCACCGGCCGCCATTAGTATCAGTGGGGGCAGTTACGCTGTAAACGGGGGGGCATTTACACGTTCAGCAGGCTATGTATACCGGGGTGACCGGGTACAAATTATGGTAAATGCTTCCAGCCGATACAATACTGCGTTAGATGCCATACTGGTTGTGGGCAGTATTAGTGATATCTTTACTGTAACGACCCAGGGCCCACCACTGGATACCGTGCCGGATCCATTCAGCTTTGCTGAACAAACCGGCCTTGCCCCAGGACAGTCGGTTGCATCCAGTTCAATCAATGTCAGAGGAATTGATGCACCTTCTGCCATTAGTATAACCGGGGGTAGTTACTCGGTGAATGGTGGTTTATTCACTACTGCCTCAGGCATGGTCAGTCAAGGTGACTGGGTGCAAGTCATGCTTACTGCTCCGGGTTTATACAGCCGTTCATCGGCGGCCACGCTTACCATAGGAGGCATCAGCAATACCTTTACTGTAACTACCCAGGCTGTTCCACTGGATACCACGCCGGATTCGTTTGTTTTTATTGACCAGACTGAATTGGCTTTTGGTAGGGAAGTGGTATCCAGCCCAGTAAATGTATCTGGTCTTTCTGCCCCTGTCTCCATCAGTGTATTGGGCGGTCAATATAGCCTGAATGGTGGAGAATTCACTACTCAGGTGGGTGCTGTGAATACCGGTGATCGCGTAGTACTACGGGTATTGTCGGCTAACGATTACAACCAGACCGTCACCGCTACGCTGACCATTAGTACCGTGAGTGGTACGTTTATGGTAAAGACACTCATTACGCCGCCTTGGGATAAGGCTTTAATAAGCCGCCCTGTTAACCTGTTACCCAAAATAGGCGGCGGAGACAGTTATGGATCGACTATGGATGGGTTTAATGATGTGCTGTGGATTGCGGCCCCACAGGCGACTTCACAAGGCTTTAAGCGCGGGGTTATTTATCCCTGGCAACGTGGCAGTGATGGTCGTTTTGTAGAGGGGAATGCCTTGTCGCAAGGCGTGGCCGGGGATCAGTTCGGCCGGCGCATGGTGTTTGATCAGGCCTTTGCTTTTGTGGCAGCACCTTACGTAGACCGGGACGCGCTCAAGGACATCGGTCGGGTGTATGTATATCAGCGGCAGGGGGATCGGTATGTTCCGGGCAAAACCCTGGAAGCCCCTGAGTCGTATGGTAACGCCCAGTTCGGGCAGGCAATCGGCGTGTCGGCCAACTGGTTGGCAGTGGGTGCGCCAGGAGTCGGCAAGGACGATGGCCGGGTGTATCTCTACGCTTACGAACGCGGCCAGTGGGTGCGTCGCCAGACATTAAGCGCACCTAAAGGTCAGGAGGGTAGCCGCTTCGGCACGGGCCTGGCCTTGGCCGACGATTGGCTGGTGGTGGGTGCGCCGCAGGGCAAGCGCGATACACACTTGGGATTACGCAGCGGGATGGTGTTTGCCTATCAACTCAAAGGCGATCAATGGCAGGCCACAGACCGCTTGCCCTTACCGGATGCCAACAAGCACAGGGCGGGCGAATTGGGCACGGTGATCAAATTAGTGGGCGACAGGCTGGCGGTAGCGGCCCCTAAAACCTCTATAAGCAACGCCGACACCACCCACAGCCAAGCCGGGCGGATTTTCCTGTACAGCCTCAACGGTGCCACTCAAACCTGGCATCTGGATGACGGCCTGCAAATGCCGGAGAAATATCTGTTCAAAA
>JBPCSC010000200.1:0-11432 GCA_051007495.1 Methylococcaceae bacterium
CTGGAAATCAACTCCCCTGAAACCCCATAAACCATTCCGGTCTGTCCTCCGTAACGCTGGAATAACTACCAAAATAATGAATCTTTTTCTCCTCCTCATTTTTTTGTCGGGCTACCTTTGGACGGCTACGTGCACCGCTCTGGAGTCAGGTACAAGCTTGGCCCCCGAACCGGTCAGATTGCAACTTAAATGGACGCACTCCTTTCAGTTTGCCGGTTATTACGCGGCCAAGGAGAAGGGGTTTTACAAGGATGAAAATCTGGATGTCAGCCTGATCGAACGCACTGAACCGTTCAACATCACCGAACACCTGATGAGCAATCAGGCCGAATACGGCATAGGGGATTCCGATTTACTGCTGGAACGACTACGCGGCAAACCGGTAGTCATGCTGGCGGCTATTTTCCAGCACAGTCCCATGGTGCTGATCAGCTTGAGGCGTTCGGGCATCGTTAGCCCATACGAAATGGCAGGACGGCGGGTCATGTATGATCTCAACGACCGCTCGCCGATCGGTCAAATGTTCAACAGCGTCGGCGTACCGGAAAGCGACCTCATCAGGATTCCTCAAGAAATCGACAACGAGGCACTCCTTAAAAACAAAGCCGATGTCACCTCGGCCTATCTGGGCAACGAACCCATACTGTTCAAAGAACGGGGCATTGATGTCAACATTATCAATCCCATGAATTATGGGGTCGATCACCCGGGTGACTTGCTCTACACCACTGAAACCGAGTTGCGCCAGCATCCCGAACGGGCAGAAAAATTTCGAAGGGCCTCACTCAAGGGTTGGCGTTACGCGCTGGATCACCCCGAAGAAATCATCAACATTATTCTCAACCGATACGACCAAAGACATTTACACACCCGTGACCGCCTGACGTATCAGGCACAGGAACTGTCGAAACTCATTCTGGCCGACCGTATTCCCCTGGGCCAAATCGACACCCATAGGTTTGATCCCATCATCGACAATTATCTGAGATTGGGACTGGTTCAGCCTGGTTATTCGCTTAAAGGATTTGTGTATGGCCCTTCTGCCTTGCTGTCCATACGACTCACCGATGAAGAACGGCGGTGGTTGTTGAATCACCCTGTACTAAAAGTGGGGGTATATCCTGATCTACCCCCGTATCAATGGGCTGACCGGGATGAACATTATTCAGGATTGACTACGGAATTGCTGGATCTGATTGCCGCTCAATTCGGCATTCGTCTGGAACCTGTCCCCGAACGATCCCAGAGGGTTATGCTCGACATGCTCAGAAATGAGCAGATTGATTTCATCCCACTCCTGACCCAAACACCAGAACGGGAACAATTCCTGAGCTTTACAGCCCCTTATCTGTCAATCCCGGCCATGATTTATTCCAGAGAGGAAACCCAAAACCTCATTACTCTGGACACATTAACCCACAAAAAACTCGCACTGCGTGCGGGTGTGGGCCTGGAAAACAGGCTGATCGAAAATCATCCGGGCATCGTTACGGTTCTGGCCAACGATACAGCAGAAGCACTGCGTTGGTTACAACAAGGCAAAGTGGATGCGTTTATAGGGGATTGGCCCCCTTCCCGCTACAAAATCAGGCAAGAAGGTTTTACTGATTTGCACGTCGTAGGACAAAGCGGCTACAACACGTCGTATTCCATGGCCGTAAGCCGTGACAATTCGATACTGGCCGGCATAATCGACAAGGCACTGGCCAGTATTCCTCCCGCTGAAATCCATGCATTAAATGAACGCTGGCTCAATATTGAGGTGGAATCGGCACTGAATAACCGACCTGCCTTGTATTACATCGCCGGTATTCTGGTGGTGGCGGCCTCACTAGGCGCGTGGGTAGTCTGGCTCAAACGGGAAATCAAAACCCGTCAGCATGTAGAAAAAAACCTGCGAGAGAAAAGTCAACTTCTGGAACAACTCACCCGCAGCCTGACGCTGAAAGAATCATTGGAAGGCATTATCCGATCATTGGAAAACAATGGTGGAGGACGCTTCCAGGCCTGTGTCACCCTGATTGGGCCTTTCGACATCATTGAAGTGCATGCCTCAACTTTGCCTGAATTTTTCCGCCAGGCGTTGATCGACTTGCACAGTCACACCGGCCTACCGGATAACCCGTTTCTCAACGCGATGCAACAAGGCAGCCCGATTTTAATTGAAGATATGCTCTCAGCACCTGCTCTAGGCCCAATTACTCGCGCCGTAGCGCGTAGTCGGCTCAAAATCTGTCAAGGCCGTGCCATACAAGACCAGAACCGGCAAGTCATAGGCTCAGCCTGCCTGTTTTATGCAGACAGTGCCCGCCCTCAGTCCGAAGATCAGGAACTGCTCAGCATTCTGTGTTATTTCGTCACATTGGCCGAACAACAGGATCGCATACGCGGTCAGGAGCGTTTACAGCAACACCTGATCGAGAGTTTGAACACGCCGGTCTATGTGCTCAATCCGGCGGATGACTTTCGCTTTTATTACGTCAATAAGGCCGCCCTCCGCCATTTCGGATACTCTGAACAGCAAATCCTGACGCTACGCATCTCCGATCGTGATCCCGACTACGATCCGGAACGGATCATGAATTTCTGGCAAGTTTTGAAAGTGCAGGGAAACACTTATTTTGAATCCATGCACCGCCTGGCTGACGGACGCATTATTCCGGTAGAAATCTTTGCGAGTTACCTCAAACTTAGAGGACATGAAGTCATAGGCGGTTATTTCCGTGACATAACGGCCAAAAGGGAACTGGAAAATAGACAGCGTGACAGTGAACAACGCTTTCGCAGCCTGTTTGAGTACTCACCCAACGCCTATTTATCACTGGATGGCGAGGGCCGGTTGGTTGATGTCAACCCGGGGTTTTGTACGCATCTGGGCTACTCATCACACGAGGCTCTGGGCAAAGGATTCTGGGAGTTCTGGCCACTAATCAATCGCCCCGGATTTACCGCCCAACAAGCCCATCTGATGCAATACAACCAACTCAGCGAGGTAATTGAACTGATTACCAAAAGCGGGCGCATCATTACGGTACAATTTGATGGCCAGGTTCAACGCAATGATGACGGCCATTTCCTGAAAACCCATTGCGTGCTAACTGACATCACACCACACAAGGAAGTCGAACATGCCTTGCGTATTGCCAAGGAAAATGCCGAGTTGGCGGCCCGTTCCAAAAGTGAATTTCTGGCCAATATGTCCCACGAAATCCGCACCCCAATGAACGCCATTATGGGGCTAAGTCTGTTAGGCAAGGATATGAACAATGTCACGCTGTTAAGGGATTACCTGGGCAAAATCAATTACTCAGCCAATAATCTGCTGGGCATCATTAATGACATTCTGGATTTCTCCAAAATCGAATCAGGCAAACTCATCATTGAGCGTTTGCCGTTTTCAATGAACAGAGTCGCGCAGGATGTCTGGAATCTGGCTGACATCAAAGCCGAAGCCAAAGGGCTAAAACTGCTGCTTAATCTGGATCGTAACCTGCCCGGTATCTTGCTGGGTGACACCCTTAGAATCAGGCAAGTCCTCACCAACCTGATTGACAACGCCGTCAAATTTACACACATCGGGTCTGTCGAACTGAGGGTCACGGTGGAATCGCTGGAGGTTCATCAAGCATTGGTACGGTTTCGCATCATTGATACCGGAATAGGCATGAATGAAAGTGCCATACAGCGGTTGTTTACTGCGTTTTCTCAGGCAGATGCCTCAACCACTCGTAACTATGGCGGCAGTGGACTGGGACTCACCATATCCAACAATCTGGTGAAACTCATGGGTGGCCATGACATAGTGGTCACCAGCACCCCGGATCAGGGCAGCGAGTTCAGCTTTACGCTTCCGTTCGCCATTGGCACCGAATCCATGATCGACCCCGAACCAGATCGCACGTCAAACCAGACACTCGATCCGATCAGTCATGTGCGGGTATTGGTGGTTGAAGATAACCCTATAAACCAGCTTGTGATCGAATCCATGCTTAAACGTATCGGCATTCGACCAAGCATGGCGCATAACGGTCTGGAGGCGGTTAACCTGCTAAGAGAGTGTCCTGACGGATACGATATCGTACTGATGGATTTGCAAATGCCAGTCATGGATGGTTACGAGGCCACTCACATCATCCGCAACGAACTCGAACTCACCCGTTTGCCCATCATTGCCACTACGGCCCATGCCATGCTCGAAGAACGAGAACGCTGTCTGATTAATGGTATGAACGGCCATGTCAGCAAACCAATAGACCTGGAACAACTCCGTACAACCATGATGAACCTGCTGGATCTGGCCACCCCCCCCAAAGCGACATCCAGCGCAGACAGCAACAAAGAATGGCTGGATACACCTTCTGCACTGGCCAATCTGGACGGTGATGACCAACTCTACCAGGAAATGGTAACCCTGTTTTTGCGGGAAAATGCGGAGGATATCTCCAGGCTAAAAAGCCTGATGGAACAGAAAGATTATGTGAGTGCTCACCGCATCACCCATACGCTTAAAGGATTGGGCGGAACACTCGGTTTGCCGCGCATGAAGGAAGCCGCCTTGGCCGCAGATCTGGCTTATAAACAACACGCATACGATCGTCTCCCTGAACTTTTGGTTGATCTGGAACGGGAGTTTGATTGTGCCATTAAGGGTTTGAAAACCCAACATGTAGTGCGCCACCAATCAGGTGGCACATTCCCCCTCTCACTACCTGGACAGACATAGACATGAAACCACAAACCCTTTTCAGAAATACCTTTATGTTACTGGCGAGCCTGGGTTTGGTCGCCTGTGGTGATTACTACGGTACGAGCTACCGTTATCCATACACAAGAACCCAAACCCAGACTTACCAGTATTATGTACCCCCGGCCAATAATCCAGCCTCGCCCGGTTATTCCATAAACAGGGACTACGAAATAAACAATAACTACTATGTTTATCCCGGACAGCAAAACCGCGAACATGATCATGATCACGATGATGACCGTGACCGTGATCGTGATCGTGATCGTGATCAAGACAGGGATCGCCATGATGCAGACCGCTATCAGGGCAATCCGATGCCTTACCCGCAGCGTCCACCCAGTGTTTATTCCACCCCCAACAGGCAACAACCGGGTTACCGACCGGTCATGCCGCAGATCATGCCGGGCAATCGTGATGATCACGGTTCCGACGACCGAGGTGCAAGAACCTGTGGCCAGCAGGAATTCGACAAGAAAATGGAACAAATGAGACAAAGACCTCAATCACCCAACGGCGTACAACGGCCGGAATCCTCATCCGGCGAGCGTTCAGTGCAGGAACGCATCCAGCAAAGACGCGAACAAAACCAGGCACAAAGCCCGGCCATGCCGCAAGCCTCAGGCAGAGTCGAGAAACCCAGACCCATCCCTGAGCATAAAAAACACCATCAAAATACCACTTCAGAATGAGACCACGAATGAATTTTACCCACGCTTCACCCTTCATTAAGCCTGCTCCCCGCATGATCAATTCCCAAGAACTCTTACAAGTTGTGTTGACTACCCTGGATGATGGAAAGGGCAAGGATGTCAGAGTCATTGATGTGCGGGAAAAAACCAGTATCACCGAGTTCATGGTAATCGCCAGTGGCACTTCAGAGCGACATGTACGGTCATTGGCCGATCATGTCGTTGAGGAGTCACGCAAAGTGCGAATCATCCCCATCGGTGTCGAAGGGGAAAATACTGGTGAATGGGTTTTGGTTGATTTAGGGGATGTGGTCGTCCATGTCATGAAACCCCAGACCCGTGAGTTTTATCAAATAGAAAAACTCTGGCAGGGTGACTATTCCCGCCCTGGTCTCGCTCTACCCGCCCTCAACTGATACTGATCCCTTTCTGCCGTTTTGGGTTATCAACACACGTCTCATACTCATTTAACCTATACGGTATCCCCTTATGCAGAAATCCAGTATTACCGCCTCAACTTCCGTTCCCAACGATCCGCTATTCGGACAACAATGGTATCTTTCCAATAGCGGTTCAGGGTATGACCTCAACCTGTTACCGGTCTGGAAAGATTACACCGGATACGGTATTCGCATTGCCGTTTGTGATGATGGCATTCAATCCAGTCACCCCGATCTGGCAGCCAACTATGATCCCAAACTCTCATACAATTTCGTCAACTACCGCAACAGCGGTGATCCCACCCACCCGGACAGCAATCACGGCACATCCGTTGCCGGGGTTATTGCGGGAGTCGCCAATAACGGAAAAGGAGTCGTCGGGGTAGCCTACGATGCCAGCCTGGGTTCGCTCATAGGGGATACTCTGGACGAAATAGGCAATTGCTTCGATTTCGCCGTCGATAAAAAAATAGACATCATCAACAACAGTTGGGGGTTTGATCCGTTCCTGGACGGTGGCTCCGATGCCAACGGTTTTTTTACATCCATGCAGCGTGCGGTTCAATCGGGTCGGCAGGGTCTGGGTATCCTCATGACCTTCGCCGCCGGCAATGAACGTGATGAAGGCTGGGATGCCAACGTAAACGCCATCAACAGTTCTCCTTACGGCATAGCCGTAGCGGCCGCCAACCGGGATGGCACGCTGTCTAGCTACAGCACACCGGGCAGTTCCATACTGATTACCGGGTTTGGAGGCGAAAGCACCGACGACAGCCCCGGCCTCATCACCACAGACCGCACCGGGCGTGCCGGTTATACCGGGGGTGACTATTACCAAAACGATTACGACGGCTACGTCGGTTTTAACGGAACCTCAGCCGCCACCCCTACCCTTTCGGGTGTTATTGCATTGATGCTTGAGGCCAACCCGGAACTGGGTTACCGCGATGTACAGGAAATTTTGGCCTACTCAGCCCGCATGAGTGAGCCCAGCCATTCAGACTGGGCCTACAACCAGGCCAATAACTGGAATGGAGGAGGGTTACACACCAGCCGGGATTTCGGCTTTGGACTGGTGGATACTCTGGCGGCCGTACGTCTGGCTGAAACCTGGGAGTACCAAAGCACATTCGACAACCTGGCCACTGCGGTGGCCAGTTCCAGGGCCTTAAACCTCACCATCCCTGATGCCTCCCCTGTTGGCATCAACAACGCGCTCAGAATCAACCAAAACCTGGAAATCGACCACGTCACAGCCACTCTGCACCTAAGGCATAGCGTGTTAAGTGATTTACAAATTGATTTGATTTCTCCCTCAGGCACCCGCAGCACCCTGCTGGATAACACCAAAGGCGAACCAGACACCACTGACTTTACCTGGAGCTTTACCAGCACCCAGTTCTGGGGTGAATCCTCGCTGGGTAACTGGAAACTTATAATCAACGATGAAGATCGCGGTGCGGTCGGTCGCTTGATGGATTGGTCGTTGAAAGTCTATGGAGATGATCTGCCGGGCAACCTGGCCAATCGGGATGATACGTACATCTACACCAACGAATACGCTCAATTCAAAGGCACTCAAGATGCCGCCCGCCGCAACCTGAATGATGAAGGCGGCAACGACACCATCAATGTCTCGGCCATAAGCGATTCCGTTTACCTCAACCTCACCCCGGGTGCTGTTAGCCGTCTGGCTGGCGGCAACAACTTGACGATCTCTGCCAAAACCCAGATCGAGACGGCGTACACAGGGGATGGTGACGACACACTCATAGGCAATGCCGCCAACAATTGGCTGGATGGAGGACGTGGTGCCGATACGCTGTACGGCGGGGCGGGTGCGGATACGCTAATAGGAGGCACAGGCCAGGATTGGCTGACCGGAGGCAGTGGTGCCGACGTATTTTTGTGGTCAGATGCCTGGAACCAAAACACCGCTACGGCCTTGGGCCTGATCACGGATTTTTCCGCGAAGGACGGTGATCGTCTTGATCTGAGTAACCTGGATGCGAATCTCAACTCACCCGGTACGTTTCAGTCTTTCAATTACATAGGTGGCCGTAAATTCACCACCGCCGGACAACTGCGCTGGGACAGCAAAACCCAGGAACTCCAGGCCGATAGGGACGGTGATTTGCAAATGGATCTGGAGATCAAACTGGCGGGGGTGTCTACGTTCTCTACCGATGGCCTGACACTGGCCTAAATGTCTTTATTCAGGCCTACCGGGTGCAATCGCCGGACTTTTCTAAGCCTTGCGGGGTATGGGCTGGCCGGATTCGGGATGCTGTTGCCACAAGTTGGCCGATCGGCCGAGCCTAAAAGCGGGGCTTCGGCATTGCCGGAGGCTCTCGCCGGCTTGAACTGGAGCCTTGATAGCCGGATTAAGCTTGAAGTGCCCAGGCAGGCCGAGAATGGCAGCATGATTCCGGTTCAAATAGAAAGCCTGATACCGGATACACGGGAGTTGCTGATCATCGTTGAACCCAACCCTTACCCACTGGCAGGACGTTTTGAGTTCCTGCCCGGGGCGTTAGCTAAAATTTCGTTACGTATCAGAATGAATGAAAGCGGCCCGCTGCTGGTCATCGCCAAAACACCCAAAGCGAACTTCGGGGTTCGGCAAACGGTAACCGTCATGCGCGGTGGGTGCGCTTGACACTCAACCTACACTGCCTTCCAGGCTAATGCCTAACAAAGCCTGAGCTTCTACGGCAAACTCCATAGGCAATTCTTTAAATACCTGCTTACAAAATCCGTTGACGATCATGGAGACGGCATCTTCTGCGGTAAGCCCGCGTTGCTGGCAGAAAAAAAGCTGATCATCGCTGATACGCGAGGTGGTGGCTTCATGTTCCAGTGTGGCCGTAGGATGCTTGACTTCAATATAGGGGTAGGTATGCGCCCCGCACTGATCCCCAATCAGCAAGGAATCGCACTGGGTGTAGTTGCGGGCATTGACGGCGGTCGGTTGAATCCTGACCAGCCCTCGATAGCTGTTCTGGGCACGGCCCGCCGAAATACCCTTGGAAACGATGGTGCTGCGGGTATTTTTGCCGATGTGAATCATCTTGGTTCCTGTATCCGCTTGCTGGCAATTATTAGTCAGTGCGACCGAGTAAAACTCCCCTACCGAATCATCGCCTCTTAAAACACAACTGGGATATTTCCAGGTAATGGCCGAACCGGTTTCTACTTGAGTCCAGGAAATTTTCGACCGATGGCCCCGGCAATGGCCGCGCTTGGTTACGAAGTTGTAAATCCCGCCCCGCCCTTGTTCATCGCCCGGATACCAGTTCTGCACGGTGGAATATTTGATTTCAGCATCATCCAGAGCGACGAGTTCAACCACCGCAGCGTGCAACTGGTTTTCATCACGCATGGGTGCCGTGCAGCCTTCAAGATAACTGACATGACTGCCGGCATCGGCAATGATGAGCGTGCGCTCGAATTGCCCGGTTTTGGCAGCGTTGATCCGAAAATAAGTAGACAACTCCATAGGGCAGCGCACCCCCTTGGGAATGTAGACAAAAGAACCGTCAGAAAACACAGCAGAATTCAGCGCGGCAAAGAAATTGTCGCTGGGCGGCACCACCGTTCCCAGGTATTGCCTGACCATCTCAGGATATTTTTGCAGGGCTTCCGACATAGGGCAGAAAATAACCCCAGCCTCAGCCAGCCTGTCCTTGAAGGTAGTCGCCACAGAAACGCTGTCAAATACCGCATCCACCGCCACTCCAGCCAGACGACCTTGTTCATGCAGCGGTATGCCCAGTTTTTTGTAGGTTTCCAGCAATTTAGGGTCGACTTCATCCAGACTCTTAGGCCCGTCTTTCTCGGTTTTGGGGGCCGAGTAATAGCTAATGGCATCGAAATCAATACGCGGATAATAAATATGCGCCCAGCTCGGTTCTTTGAGGGTCAACCATTTGCGGTAGGCTTTAAGCCGCCACTCACGCATGAACTCCGGTTCGTTTTTAAGGGCCGATATGGCTTTGACTACATCCTCACTCAAGCCCGGTGGAAACGTGTCGGATTCCAGATCGGTGACAAATCCCGGTTGATATTCCTTGCGGATGAATGATTCCAACTCGTGTTCCGAGGCTGACATGGCAGGTACTCCTTGCAGGTTTGTTAAATGAAAGGATTCGGATTTTAGAACGGGCTAATTCCCAAGTAAAGCACTCAGGAATTCCCTTACACATATCGCCACTGCGCAAACATGGCGGCTTGGCCCATGGAATGACCATAAGGATCGACCAGATTCCAGACCGTGGCATTGTCTATTTGAAAGCGTCTTAGTGTGCGACTGATGCGTACGCCGCTGTAATCGGCGATGTATCCTTGGGTAGTCACCTCATCCAGCAAACGTTGCCGGGCCTCCTGATTGACCGGTTCAGCCGAAAGCCGTGAGGGCAAACCCATGAGGGTCAGCCAATCCACATCAAACAATTTCAGCGCAGTCTGATTGGCGTAGGTGAACACCGGATCGACTGAGGCATCGTGCGCAAGCACCGCATAAGGTGCTGCATACACGTAAAAAGCTGCGTCCAGTCGAGACAGGCTCGGATCGACCAGTTCGTGGCCCGTCCAGAGTTTATGGCATCGACACAGCATCTCTACATAGTCAGCCAAAAAATCGTTTTGCGTGGCGGGTTCAGGTAAGACAGTTTTCATTGAAGTTTTGAGCAAAAAAGAAAAATGAGCACCGAGTTAAATATCAGGCCACGGCTCCATCCCCTCCGGGATAAGCTGCTGTTAAAAATAGCCCTGCTGCGTACGTCGCCGGATGCAACATGACGCATAAATACGGAGGCAGACTGATCCACGCGGTTCGGGATGAAATCGGCCTGATTGAAGTCGTGGAAACCGCCGGTGTGCGCACTCTGCATTTTGGCAATGCCACCCGTCAAAGTGCTTTATCCATCGCCGAACCGGATCGGGTTGAATTGAGTTACATCCGGGCCATGCTGATGACGCTGCTGTTTGTGCCTGAACCGCGCAACGCGCTGGTGCTCGGCTTGGGAGGTGGCTCGCTGGCCAAATTTCTGCTCCAGCACTGCCCGGCGTGCCAAAATGAGGTAGTCGAGTACCGATCGGGTGTGCCCTCCGTGGCCCGGCGGTTTTTCCGGTTTCCCACCGACCACCCCAGGCTGACCGTGCATCTGGAGGATTGCTATGCGTTCGTGGTTGACCAGGCTGCTGCCGGTCAGCAGAGGTACGATCATATCCACGTTGATGTTTATGATGGCCTTGGAATGGCCGGTTCCGTTTTCCAGCATGATTTCTTCTCTGCGTGTAAAACACTGCTGGCATCCAAAGGTTTTCTGGCCATCAATCTCTGGGGAACTCATCCTGAATCGTTTAGAGAATCCATGCGCGTCCTTAACCTTTACTTCACCGGACAGCTATTGAGACTGGACGTACCCGGTCGTGGCAACGTCGTCATCTACGCGCCCGGCGAGGCTTATGTTCCTCCCAAACCCCGACAACTGGATGCCATCGCCCAGGCACTCACGGTTCGTACCGGCATCGAATTTGCCCGCATGGCGCAAG
>JBPCSC010000201.1:0-2930 GCA_051007495.1 Methylococcaceae bacterium
CCCCACCCTCAAATTACCCCAATCCCGAATAATGAACCCGACGCGACTCCAAACCTGTGGAACGTGCGGTATGTAGAGATAGACTCAAATTTCACCGATCTTAACGGAAGGGTCGAAGCGGCTGAAGGCATTCTCGAAAATGCTAAAGGCAGTTACGAGAATTTGCCGAGTGCTATTTCCTCAATGGACCGCAGACTGGTCGATGTAGAGGCTTCCGTGCTAGGCGTAGACGCAGAGGCCATCGCCAGAATCAAGCGGGCTACGTCCCTCGATTGGCAGTATCGCTACGATCGCATTAATTTCGAGTTTTTCGCGCCGGATTACACGCTTATTGACCGGAATCCCGTCGCGGTAGTCGGAGGAATTAAGGGCGATGATTCGCTCGATGTGGCCTCGACTGCTGGCATGGTAGCTGACGGCTATTACGTGTTGTCCGATGCAACGGATACCCGCCTCATAAGGGTAAAAGCAGTTCTGTCAAGCCAGCGTTTGCGGCTGTGGGATACGCTGGACAGATCATGGACAGCAGCGACTGGATATGTCGCGCTCACGAACTACCGCATTGTAGCGGCTAACCAGGCCGAGGCAGCTCCTGGATCAATTTGGCTATCAAAGCTCATCAACGTGGGCAATAGAGTCGGGCGGGCGGTCATACGTCGCACCGATAACGCGGCGGTAATCAGGCTGTATTTTAGGGCAGAGGCGGACGGCGAGTGGCACGAAGCGACCGGGGTTAAACGCAGCGCGGGGACTGATGCCGTTCCGGCTGGGTTTGCGGATTATGAATACCAGCTACCCGTAGCCGATAACATCTATTTGAGGGCGGATTGCTCTGGCGACTCTACGGTTGAGATCCAGCACATTGTTGCCTTCGGACTCCAGTATCTGGACATCATCAATTCACGTATTGATTCGCTTGAATCAGGTCAAAACGGCCTGCATGACGAGTGGGCCAGACATTATGCCTCCACACGTCTTGACTGGCTCTATCGCGCTGAACGCCTCAATTTTGAAGAGTTCGCCCCGGATTATTCGCTCATCAACAAGGTTCCTGTGGGTTTGCGTGAAGCGGCTGTCGTCAACGACGATACGCTGGACGTAACCAGCATCACCCAGTTCGATATTGACGATTATTATCTGCTGACGGATTCAAGCCACGGCGCATCCGTTACCGGCACTCAGAATACGGTGCTGGTAAAAATTCGTGACATCCATACTGACGGCATCATTACCATTCATGATCGTCTGTCGCGCCGATTCGGGACTGATAGCGTCGTCTGCAAAAGCAATCTGAACGTCATCGGGCCGGGCCATGCCATCGGCAACGATGGCGAGCAGTGGATCAGCAAGCCCATTCAGATCAGCCAAGAAACTGTGGGCGGTTCCGTATTCATTCGTCGCACCGATAACACGGCGGCCATTCGCCTCTATTGGCTGGATTTGACCTCTGGATCACCGGCCTGGCATGAATCAACGGGCGCATTATCTGCACGCGGCACAAAGGACAATAAAGACAGCGTACCCGCTGGTTTTGCGGATTACCGTTATCCGGTTCCGGCGCCTGGACTCTGCACCATCAGAATCGTGATCGAGGATGCTCCGCAGTGGGTGGGCGGGGTTTTGACTCCGAACACGCGCCCCATTTCGATTCAGCATATCGTGGTCGTCGGATTCACCGAGCACGCATCCGCCTTGGCCCAGATGGATACAAAAGCCGACAAGACTACGACCTATACCAAGACCGAGGTTGACAGCCGTTTTTCGGCTTTGAGTATTCCTGATTTGAGCGGGGTTTACACAAAGGCCCAGGTCGATACGTCACTCGGCCTGAAGGCCGACAAGACTACGACCTATACCAAGACGGAAGTCGAGGCAGCTATTGCCGCTGCCGCACCAGGCAGTGTCGATCTCAGCGGGTATTACACAAAGACCGAGGTGGACGCAAAGTTAGCCTCCTCATTGGTATACAAAGGCATTTGGGATGCTTCAGCCAGTGCTTTGCCGGCTGCTTCATCTGCAAATGCTGGTTTTTTCTACTCAATTTCGGCATCGGGCAACGGGTTAACCGTTGGCGATTGGCTGGCGAGTAACGGACATAGCTGGGATATTTTACCCAGCCCAACCATCAGCTCTATTTCTGGAGGCACTTACTAATATGACATCACCTATCATACTTAAAAACTCAAACGGCGTTGACAAGGCCCCATCCGTTGGCGATTTGGCGGTTGGTGAAATCGCTATAAATACCGTTAGCGGCGATATGTATACCAAGCTTTCCAGTGGCATCGTAAAGCAGACGGGCGGCGGGACCAATTCAACCCGTGTAGTTACCACTCCTGCTGTAACCGGCAATACCAGCGCCGCTATAGGGCAAAACTATGCTTTGTCTTTTTCGGCCACGTCGGTGCTTTCTGGCGGCTCGGTGACTTCTTTTACCGTTACAAAGCCTGACGGCACTACCCAAGCGGTAACTGCAAGCTCTAACGCAGGCTCCTATGCCTGGACGGTCGCGGGCACGGCAGGTGCTACGGCAACATTCACCGTAGTCGCCAACGATAACCTCGGCAATAGCAGCGCGTCAGCTACATTCTCAACCGCTCTGGTTAACGTGGCCGTCAACGTACCCAGCATAACGTCGCCTTCGGCTAATGCTACGGGTATGCTCAATACCTTCACCATGTCAACTGGACAACTCAGCCTGACTCCAGCAACTGGATTTACTGATACTCATCAGTATACGGATTGGGAAATATGGACGGGAGCCAATGGGTCGGGTACTTTGGTTTGGTCGTCAAGAAATGATGCTACCAACAAAACTACTATAACAGTACCCAATACGGCGGGCTTGGCCGTTTCTACCACATACTATATTGCCGTGCGGCATAAAGGCACTACGTATGGATGGGGCGGGTATGCGTATAGCACGTTTA
>JBPCSC010000202.1:0-3977 GCA_051007495.1 Methylococcaceae bacterium
CCATGGATCTACCCTACGCCTTCAACCGTCAACCACTATCGCACCGGGCCGCCATAGTTGCTGCAGGACCTGCGTTCAATTTTGCCCTTGCCGTGCTGTTGTACTGGGATATTTTCATGCTGGGAGAAACCGGCCTACGCCCGGTATTAGGCCAGGCCGCAACCGATACGCTGGCTGCCAAAGCGGGTTTCATGGCCGGAGATGAAATCCTGAGCGTCGCCGGGACTGCCACCCCGACGTGGGATCTGGTGTTGACCACCCTGCTGGAACAAGCGGTAGATCATGAAAACATGGATGTGGAAATCAAAAAACCTGACGACACTGTGCAGGTGCGCACACTGAATATCCCTCAAGATATCGCCCAGAACCCGGAACTGCTCCATCGTCAACTGGGATTCAAACCCTACGACCCTGAACTGCCGGCCCGCATCGGTGCCCTGGAGCCGCACGGTGCCGCAGAAAAATCTGGAATCCAATCCGGTGATTTGCTCGTCAGCGTGAACGACATTCCGATTCGGAACTGGCAACACTGGGTGGAATTCATCCGTTCTCACCCCGAACAAACCCTCACCGTAACCCTGGATAAAACCAGCGGAGTACGCACTAGCCTGGCTCTAACCCCCTTGGCCGTAGACACGCCGGAGGGGCGCATTGGCCGCATCGGGGCTGGGGTTGCCATCCCTGAGGAGATCGAAAACCACATGCGGGTCATTTACCGACTGGAACCGTGGCCAGCCTTGGTCGCCGCCAGCAGCAAAACCCTGCAATTCTCGGCACTCACCCTCAAGATGGTCGGTAAAATGGTCATGGGCCGGGCAGCCGTAGACAATCTGAGTGGTCCCATCAGCATCGCCCAATATGCGGGACAATCCGCCCGGCTAGGATACATTGCCTTCCTGAAATTTCTGGCCCTCATCAGTATTAGTCTGGGCATACTTAACCTGTTGCCGATTCCAGTATTGGATGGCGGACATTTGCTGTTTTATGCGATAGAAGCCATCAAGGGCAGCCCGGTATCCGACAAAACCCAACTACGATTCCAGCACATCGGCGTGAGTATCCTCATAGGATTGATGGGTTTGGCTCTGTTTCTGGATATCGAACGTCTGTTTTCCTGAACACTCCCTTCTTTATTTTCTTCCAAGACCAGAGAACCACCCGCAATGAAAAAATCGTTACTGTCGTTCGCCTTGACCATCGGCCTGATGTTTCCGTGCTGGTCACAAGCTGACACCAAAACCATCATCGAAAACAGCCTGAAAAAGATCATGCCGGGCTTACAGCTTGATTCCATCAAACCTACCCCGTTACCTGGCCTGTATGAAGTCATGGCCGGTACGAACATCCTGTACGTATCAGACGATGGCAATTATGTCGTTCAGGGAACACTCATCGACATTCCCAACCAGAAAAACCTGACCGAAGCCCAACAGGCTGGTACACGTCTGGCGGCATTGGAGAAGGTAGGAACCCAGCGCATGATCGTCTTCAAGCCCAAAATCCAGAGTCATTACGTATACGTATTCACCGATATTGATTGCGGGTACTGTCGCAAACTCCACAGCGAAATCGACCAATACATGAAGGAAGGCATAGAAGTTCGCTACCTGTTTTTCCCCAGAGCAGGCGAAGGGTCAGAGTCTTATTTCAAAGCCGTTTCGGTGTGGTGCAGCAAAAACCGCAATGAGGCCCTGACCAAAGCCAAAAAGGGTGAAACCCTGGACAACGCCAAAGAATGCGACAACCCCGTCAGCCAGCATCTAGCCTTGGGCAATGCCTTTGGTGCTTCCGGTACGCCCATGATCGTCACCGATAAAGGTGAAATCATTCCTGGATACGTCCCCGCAGCCAAACTGGCTAGCATCCTGTCTCGCAAAGAAGCCTTTAAAATCGACTTCAGCGGAAACGCAGAATAAAACCTGCGCCTAAGCTCATGCTCAAATTTGGCCCTCAAGGAGAGCCTTGCAGCAACTCCAAACAGGGCGCGAAGCCGGTGCATCCGAACAGGAAAAACGAGGCATTGAATTTCTGAATCGGCAACCAGAATGCGTGAAAAGGAATCAGGCAAAGGCAGTCTGCCGTTCTGTTCACACGCCTAGTTCATCACGTACGGTCTCTGCCAATCGTTCGGCTAATGACAGCACCTGCTGTGTATCCGGGCCTTCTACCATGACCCGGATCAGGGGTTCGGTTCCTGATGGGCGCAGCAAAACCCGACCACGCCCACACAATTCGCTCTGAATTTGATCGCGTGTCTGGATGATGCGTTCGTAGTCATCCAGTCGCACGCGTTCGCGAATTTTTACGTTAATTAGCGTTTGCGGGTATACCGGCATAGCCTGCTTGAGGTCATGCAGACTTTTACCGCTTTGGTGCATAACTTCCAGAACCTGCAAGGCGGCGACTATCCCGTCACCAGTCCACAGCTTATCTCGACAAATGATGTGTCCAGAAGCCTCTCCGCCCAGGGTACTGTCGTGTTGACGCATCATTTCCATCACGTAACGATCACCCACTGCGGCTCGCTTAAAGGCGATGCCTAAGCCTTCCAAGGCATGCTCCAGCCCTAAATTGCTCATCAACGTGCCAATCACCGGTCCCTGCAGTTGCCCTAATTGAGTACGGGCACTGGCCAGTATGAACAGAATTTGGTCACCGTCTACGATTTCTCCCCGATGATCCACCATGATGAGGCGGTCTCCGTCGCCATCCAGCGCGATGCCTAAATCCGCGCCTTGTTCCAATACGGCATGGCTCAAGGTTTTGGGAGAGGTAGCACCTACGTCCTGATTGATGTTCAGACCATCGGGTTCTACCCCTATGGCCGTGACGCAAGCCCCAATCTCGGTGAAAACACAAGGTGCTATGTGATACGTGGAACCGTGAGCACAGTCGACTACTATTTTGAGTCCGTTGAAATCCAGTCGGGCGGGAATGGTGCTTTTGCAAAATTCGATGTATCGCCCCTCAGCATCGCGGATTCTGGCTGCCTTGCCAATTCGATCAGATGATACCGTGGTCATGGGTTCAGCCAGTTGTGCTTCAATTTGTAATTCCAGTTCATCTGGCAGCTTGAGTCCATCCGGGCCGAAGAATTTGATGCCGTTGTCATAATAAGGGTTGTGCGAGGCACTGATGACAATGCCAGCCTGCGCCCGGAAGGTTCGGGTCAAATAAGACACTGCCGGGGTCGGCATAGGGCCTAGCAGTTTGGTGTTCACCCCGGCCGCCGAAAGCCCGGCTTCCAGTGCTGATTCAAACATATAGCCAGAAATTCGGGTGTCTTTGCCGATCAGAACATCGTGATTGTTGTGTTCCCTAGCGAAGACTTGTCCTGCCGCCCAACCCAGTTTGAGGACGAAATCAGGTGTGATGGGGTGTACCCCTACGGTTCCACGGATGCCATCCGTGCCAAAATAATTTTTTTTCATGTGTTAATTGAATCAGCAAACAGATTGTGATTGATTGATGTTAAGCCGCTTTCCGTCGGCAATAAATGTGTAGGGATTGGAGTCAGGGCACTGCAGCAGTGGGTGTGGCCTGGGGGTTGGGACGCGCCAGAATACGGCCTAGCCAACCGTGGATTCGCTCAATTAGATAATCCTGAACGGCGTTCCATAAGGTGCTGGGGGTTTCAATGGTGATCTGCCGGTAATCCGAAACACCTTTCATGGCCGTCTTGCGCTCCCTTGCTTCTTCATGAGGTACTCTGGCTTGCCGTGGGCTTAGTTTTTCCAGAACCGGGATTTTGATCGTAGACAGTTTCTCCAGCTTGACTGGAAATCCACCCAGGCCGCGTATGGATGCTGGATCCACCAGGATCAGAGCCCGCACCTCCGGATCGGGTTGTTGCAGCATGTAATTCAAGGCTACCCAGGCACCAGAGTCATGGCCGATCAAGGCGATATCGGCCAGTTCTTTCTGCTTGAGTGCCGTGACCGCAGAGCGTAAACGGCCTACTGATTCAGGCATTAGAC
>JBPCSC010000203.1:0-3716 GCA_051007495.1 Methylococcaceae bacterium
ACCTCGACCCGATCTTTTCGCTAATCACTTTTTTCCGCCTGAAGGCGGGACTACTAGCCTTTGGGTGCGAATGAATTCGCACCTACTTTTCGCTAATCACTTTTTTCCGCCTGAAGGTGGGACTACTAGGCTTTGGGTGCGAATGAATTCGCACCTACTTTTCGCTAATCACTTTTTTCCGCCTGAAGGCGGGACTACTAGCCTTTGGGTGCGAATACAGTCGCATCTGCTTTTTTACTAATCTATTCCATGCAGGAACATACTATCATGCCATTCAAGTTGCCTTTTGCTGAATTCCGTTTGCATTTTGAAACTGAGGGGTTTCCTCGTTTGCCTCGTTATGCCGGTTCAACCTGGCGGGGGGCTTTGGGTCATGCCTTGAAACGTACGGTTTGTGTGGTGCGGGATACCCCTTGCTCCAGGTGTATGTTGAATCAAAGCTGTGCCTATACGTATTTATTTGAAACACCTCCTGCGCCGGATAGTGCGAAGATGTCGCTTTATACCGCTGCCCCTCATCCTTTTGTGTTGGTTATGGATCCCACATTGAATGCGGTTAAACCCGAGTATTCTTTGGGTTTGATTTTATTCGGTAAAGCCCAGCCTTATTTGCCGCATTTGATTCACGCATTGGGCAAGGCGGGTGCTGCGGGCTTGGGCCGATCCAGGCAGAAATTTGATCTGGCAGGGGTGGAGCAAAAGGTTTTTGATGAATCGGGAGATACCTGGCAGCTTATTTATGAACCCGGCCAGCCTTTGCAACCGCCCAGGGTATCCAGCCCTTTATTGCCTGTATGCCCGGATACGCTGCGGATTGAGCTTTTAACTCCTTTGCGGATACGCCGGATGGAGCAGTATGTCACGCCTCTGGATTTTCGGTTCAGTGATTTTTTCAGCCCGTTATTGCGGCGGATTTCCATGTTGACTTTTTTCCATACGGATACTCCACTTGAAACGGATTTTGCCGGTTTGACCCAACTGGCCAAAACCGTGGATGTGCTGGAGCCTGAGTTAAGTTGGCGGGATTGGACGCGCTATTCCACACGCCAGGATAGCGAAATGCAGATGGGGGGATTATTAGGCTGTTTTAGTTTGAGTGGGGAATCGGTGGCCAGGTTTTGGCCTTATCTGTGGCAAGGGCAGTGGACACACACGGGCAAGGCGGCCACCATGGGTTTGGGGCGTTACCGTATTGTGGGGGGTGGGTGTTCTAATGGCTAAACCTTGGCCATTTGTGCGGGGCGGTGATCACAATTTCGGGCGAGCTTTTTTTTAGGCTCTAAACTGTACTTTTTTTGTGGTTTTGGCGAGTAAATGGGGAGCACCGGTTCTGTTTGCCCTTGTTTGCATCTGCGTGTACACCTTAGAATCGCTCCATTTTTGACTGAAACACCCACCATGAATACATCCATAGCCGAATCGTTGGCACTGATCCGCCGAGGAACCGCAGAAATTATCCGGGAAGAAGACCTGGAACGAAAACTGGCTGAAGGTCGGCCACTGCGTGTCAAGGCTGGTTTTGATCCCACCGCACCCGATCTGCATCTAGGCCATACGGTGTTGCTCAACAAGCTCAGGCAGTTTCAGGATTTAGGGCATCATGCCTTGTTTCTCATCGGTGATTTCACCGGCATGATCGGCGACCCTACCGGCAAAAGTGTGACCCGCAAGCCTTTGAGTCGGGACGATGTTTTGGAGAATGCCAAAAGCTACGAAACCCAGATTTTCAAGATTCTCGACCCCGAACGCACCGAGGTGGTGTTCAATTCCACCTGGATGAATGCCATGAGTTCGGCTGATTTGATCCAGTTGGCGGCAAAACATACTGTGGCCAGGATGCTGGAACGGGATGATTTCGACAAGCGTTATAAAGGCGGTCAGCCTATTGCCATCCATGAATTTCTGTATCCGTTGATTCAGGGCTACGACTCGGTGGCTTTGCGGGCGGACGTGGAACTGGGCGGAACCGATCAAAAATTTAATTTGCTGGTGGGGCGGCAGTTGCAGGAGGTGTATGGCCAGAAGCCACAGGTGGTTTTGACCATGCCTATACTGGAAGGTCTGGATGGGGTGCAGAAAATGTCCAAATCACTGGGTAATTACATTGGTATTGCTGAATCCCCCGATGAAGTGTTTGGCAAGATCATGTCGGTTTCCGATGAGTTGATGTGGCGATACATGGAGTTGCTGAGTTTCAGGCCGTGGTCTGAAATCACGGGTTGGCGCGAGGCTTGTGCCGCAGGATCCAATCCCAGGGACTATAAAGTGTCGTTTGCCATGGAAATTGTGGCTCGCTTTCAAGGGCAGGCGGCGGCGGATTTGGCTTTGGAACGGTTCGAGGCACGCTTCAAACAGGGTTTGATACCGGAAGATATGGCAGAACATACGCTGGAAGCGGGGGAGGGCGGTTATCCGCTCGCCGCTTTGTTGCGTGATATTGCACTGACCTCAAGCACATCCGAATCCCTACGTATGATTCAGCAGGGTGGGGTGAAAATCGACGGGGAGAAGGTCTCTGACCCAAAACTGGCGTTACTGGCCGGTCAGACCGTGGTGTTGCAGGTGGGTAAACGCAAGTTTGCGCGGGTTACGCTGGTGACCGCCTTACCATGAATGTGCCGCAGGGACCGGAACTGATCTACACCTTACAAACTGCAATTGGGCCGGCCATTCTTATTTCGGGGGCCGGGTTGCTGTTGCTGACGTTGGTCAATCGGTTTAACCACATTCTTGATCGAATCCGCATTTTGCCTGGCCAGGCCGGGCCGTCAGTGAAGGCGGGTTTTGACACCACCCACAAGTCACGTCAATTGGCGATACTCTGGTCCAGAGCGCACTGGATACGCTCGGCCATTCTGGCGGTGGCATTAAGTGCGTTGTTGTCGGCCTGCCTGATTCTTATTTTATTTATCGTGACGTTTCTGCATCGGGATGCCGCAGGTTTGATTAGCGTGTGTTTCATCGGGGCTATTGTGTCGCTGATGGTGTCGCTGATGTTGTTGATGGTGGATGTGCAGCAATCACTGTCTGCACTCAGGCTGGAACTGGGCCTGGCAGAAGACGCGCCGGGCGCGGCGTGGTCTTCGGATGATGGACGCGAGTAAACACCGGTTTCCTGTGAACATGGTGTTTGGTTGGTATGATCAGTGCTTTCCTCATCTGCCGTAAATAAAAGGAGCACGCCGGGTGAGGTGAGGCTTTTGGGCCGAGGCGGGATAACGGGCTTTCATCGTTTAACGCTTATGCTCTTGCTCTCATCGGGCGTTGTTGATGCGAGACACTAACGCGTTGGCGGTCTGGATACGGTTTGGGCGTGCTGCCCGGAGCGTGGATTGAATGAGCAGGAATGCTTTAACAGGGCATTGATTATTAACTGTCTGGCTGATTTCGGGATGACCGAACCTGCTTACTTGATTTGATTTAACCATTATGACTAACAAAAAAACGCGCTTTACCTAGACCTCCGGGTCTCCCATTCCTCATGGGGTTTTTCTGCAGGAAGGCGGTGTCAACTTCACTGTGTTCAGTCGCCACGCCACTCGGGTCTGGTTGTGTTTGTTCGAGAATGTGAACGCTCCGCAACCGCTGGACACGATAGAACTGGATCCGGTGTTCAACAAAACCGGCGACATCTGGCACATTCAGGTGCGGGGTGCTGGTCGGGGTTTGTCTTATTTGTTCCGGGTGGATGGCCCTGACAAGCCGGAATCGGGGCA
>JBPCSC010000204.1:0-9880 GCA_051007495.1 Methylococcaceae bacterium
GACTCGCGACGTGAACAGGAATATCCCGCCAGAAAAAACACGGCGAGAGAGGCATCCGGGGTAAACGCTGAGGTGTCATTACAATGAAAGCGGGTAGCCAGCATCAAAAGGACAAGCAAGGGGGTATATCGGGAACTCGTGGGTATGATTGAAGTGTTCATGTCTAAATCCAGGGCGTTCAAAAAGGGTAAGTGTTCAGGCTTAACAGAAATGGCCAATACGGGGAGTATATTCGAATATACTCAGCCGGCCATTACTTTACTATTTTCAATACAGGTTTCTGTCTGGCCGGTGGATCGGGAGGCGTTTCCGGTTTTTCTTCGGGTTTGCCTGGCCCCGGCCCTTCGTCTCCATCATTATCGTGATCATCATCAAACACCATACCCCTACCGTTCTCTCGTGCATAAATCGCCAGCACCGAACGAACCGGAAACTCGACATTCATGGGTTTGCCACTGAAGCGGGCCGAGAAACTGATATGAGTATCTCCCAGGTTCAGTCTCTGCACGGCCCTGGCACTGATATTCAGAACGATACGCCCCTCTTCCACAAACTGGGTCGGCACATAAACCCCATCGACTCCGGCATTCACCAGGAGATGAGGCGTGCTGTGGTTATCTTCTATCCAGTCGTAAATTGCCCTGATCAGGTATGGTTTCAATGGTGTCATAAGGGTTGTGGAGTGGGTAACGGGTGACGGGCGGAGTTCAATGCAAATCTTTCCAGTATTCTTTTTTGAGTCGCTGGAATACGACTATGAGAATCACCAGGAAAAACAACACATATTTCCCCAGGGGCAAACGCTCTAACTGACTGGGTTCTGCCACGTAGGCCAGGAATGTAATGAGATCCCTGACTGTTTGATCAAATGCCGCCACAGACAGGCTACCCGGTTTTACCAGTTTGAGGCTGGTAGTATGCGTTTCACCCGGCCCCTTGACGGTAATCGGTTCCTGTAAACCTTGCAAAGCCCAGAACACATTGGGCATGGCAATGTTTTCTGCCACGACATTATTAACACCCAAAGGGCGAGCAGGATCGACGTAAAACCCCTTCAGATAGGCGTACATCCAGTCAACTCCACGGGAACGGGCAACGAGAGAAAGGTCAGGTGGCGTAACGCCAAACATCGACTCTCCATCCTGTGCATTCAGGGATGTTGTGAGGGTATCGTGAATCTTGGCATCCCCCAGCATGAATTGCTCACGCATGGCTTTTTCCTTCCATTCCCAATCTTTTTGGATTCGTGAGTAACGTATCTGGGACAATGAATGGCAACCCGAACAGTAATGGGCATAAACAACTGCGCCCCTTTGTATGGATTTCGAATCGAATACATCAATTTGTACGGGAGGCAAACCCGATGTTTCCGAACTACCCGCCATGGATGAAAACAGAACCAGGAACAGAATCAGTAGGGTGGTCAGGTTTTTCATTCTTTTTTCCCCTGCACGGTATTCAACCAGGTGATAAATGCCTGGCAGGGTTCACACGTAGCCAGACGACTGTTGATCTGCGTCCACAGTTTTTCGGCTTCACGACACAGCCACAACCCTGTTTGGCCCAGTTTGCATCGCACCCAGAAACGGCTATCACGGTATAAGGCACTCGCCAGAAATGCTGTCCACAATCTGGCCACATTCTGCCAAAACCATCCCTCCCGTTCCTCCAATGGAATAATGGCAGCCCGCAGGCGTTCGGGCAGAGCAAGGGTTTTTTCTCTTGCCGAGTAATACGGCATCAGCAAAAAGAACCCGAAATACCCCAGAGAAAATATTCTGGCCCAGAATGTATTACTGGGTGTGACGGGTTTTCCGCCCAGTATGCCCAATCCTATGAAACTGATGATAAATACCCCTAGTGCCACTTTGAATGCGGTTCCCCGGTAACGTATGGAACGTACCGGACAGCGATCCAGCCAGGGAAGCAGAAACAGCACCACGATGGACATACCCATGGCCATTACTCCACCCAGTTTGCTGGGTATGGCTCTGAGTATGGAATAGAACGGGGTAAAGTACCAAACCGGCTGGATATGTTCCGGTGTTTTGAGCGGGTTAGCCGGTTCAAAATTAGGTGCTTCCAGAAAGTAACCACCGCCTTCCGGATAGTAGAAAATCATATAAGCGAACACAAACAGAAACACGCCTACGGCAACCAGATCCTTGACCGTATAGAAAGGGTGAAATGTAATGCCATCAAGAGGTATTCCGCGTACATCTTTCAGTTTTTTGATGTCAATTCCGTCAGGATTACCTGAACCCACGGTACGCAAGGCCGCCAAATGCAGCACGACCAGCATAAGTATGGCTAAAGGCACTGCGATGACATGCAAAGCGAAAAACCGGTTGAGAGTGGCATCGGCTACGACGAAATCTCCGCGTATCCAGGTGGCCAGGTCTTCACCAACAAGGGGTATGGCCCCGAACAGCGAAATAATTACTTGTGCGCCCCAGTAAGACATTTGCCCCCAAGGAAGCAGATACCCCATAAAGGCTTCCCCCATCAAAAGCAGGAAAATAATCATCCCAAACAGCCAGAGTAATTCCCGTGGTTGTTTGTACGAACCGTAAAACATTCCCCGGAACATATGCAGATAGATCACGATGAAAAACATCGAGGCCCCTACCGAGTGCATATAACGCAGCAACCAACCCCACGACACATCACGCATGATGTATTCCACTGAATCGAAGGCCAACTGGGCATCCGGCTTATAGTGCATGGCCAGAAATATGCCGGTCAAAATCTGGTTGACCAGCACAACCAGGGCCAGCGAGCCAAAAAAGTACAGGAGATTGAAATTTTTGGGGACGTAATACTTGGTGAGTTGTGATTCAAGAAATGACGAGACCGGAAGACGCTGATCCAGCCATTCCATCAAGGCTTTGGTTTTATTGTTTGCCATGGTTTTACTCCTGTTCTCCGTCGCCTATCACTATACGCACATCGCTGATATAGCGGTAAGGCGGAATCTCCAGATTGGAAGGAGCCGGAACCCCTTTGTATACCCTGCCGGCCAGATCAAACCGTGAACCGTGACAGGGACAGAAAAATCCACCGAGCCAGTCTGAACCCAGATCGGCGGGTGCGACTTCAGGGCGGTAAAGAGGGGCACAGCCCAGATGAGTACACACCCCTAACGCTACAAACACTTCGGGCTTGAGCGAACGGTGTGCATTGCGGCTGGATTCGGGTTGCAGGGATTCTTTAGATCCTGGATCCAGCAACTGGCTATCGAGTTTGTGCAGCAGGGCCAAGGCTTCATCAGAACGGCGCAATACCCATACAGGTTTGCCCCGCCACAATACCCGCACCAGTTGGCCGGGTTCGAGTTTGCTGATGTCCACTTCAGCCGGAGCACCCATGGCTTCGGCCTTGGCACTGGGACGCATGGATTGAACGTAAGGAATGGCTGCCAGACCGGCCCCCACAGCTCCAATTACTGTTGCCGTTTTCGTGAGGAAACGGCGTTTGTCGTGATCAACGACTTCACTGGTCATCGATGTTCTCCGCAGGAAGCTCCGGTAAGACCACCGGACGTGAATTGTTTTAATTCTTGAGGTAAGGGGATTGACCGGCAGACCGGATCAGCCCAGCGTGTGTGCAGCCCGAATCCTTTAGGTTACTGTAGATTGACGGTCAATTTCCTCGGGCGGGGGATTTTGTGTGAGAAAAGCTATCCGGTCAAGCTGAAACGACAATTTGTTGATGCCAGTCGCTTCGACTACCGATGGCGCAGCTCCCAACATTGGTGAATCCTGGGATTGCGGTCGTAATCCCGGGACAAGGTTTCCGGGCTGATGTTTTTTGCCACCACGTCGGCTAAACCTTCGGTGTCCAATTTGAATTTACGGCAGTTGGTGGAGAACAACAGCACCCCGTCAGAAGCCAACACCCTGAGCGTTCGGTGTATCAGATCGACGTGATCACGCTGTATATCCAGAGTGGTTTCCATGCGCTTGGAAGTGGAAAACGTAGGCGGATCAAGAAATATCAGATCATATTGCAAACGCTGACTACGGGCTTGAGCCAGCCAATCCAGACAATCTGCCTGTATCAGTTCATGGTGCGTACCGCCCAATCCATTGAGTTCCAGATTGCGGGCCGCCCAGTCCAGGTAGGTTTTAGACATATCCACGGTACAACTGGATACTGCGCCTCCCTTGATGGCATACACCGTGGCACTCCCGGTGTAGGCGAACAAATTAAGAAACCGCTGACCTCGTGCCATGGACTGAATCCGCTGCCGGGTCAGACGATGATCCAAAAACAAACCGGTATCGAGATAATCCTCAAAGTTCACCCAGAACTGATGCCCCCCCTCAGGCACGGCATGGAAGTGGCCGGCTTCGGCCAGTTTCTCGTATTGGGCCGTCCCTTTTTGTCGCCGCCTGACCCGAAAATGAATTTGCTCCAGAGGCAACCCCAAGGCATCCGGCAAGGCAGCCAGTGCGTCTATCAGCCGTTCCTCGGCTTTATGGGGATCAACGCTCGCAGGTGCTTCGTACTCCTGCACCAGGATCTGACACGAACTCCCTTGATAAACATCCACGGCAACTGCGTATTCAGGCAAATCCGCATCATACAATCGGTAACAGCTTATGTTGTGCTGTCTGGCCCAACGCCCCAGGTTTTTCATGTTTTTGCGAATCCGGTTGGCCAGCATTTCGGCCCCGCCATGGTCTTCCATGCGCCGCCGCACCTGCCCCATCAATTCTTGTTGTGGTGTCTCGGGCGGAGTCGGTTCGACCTCGTTTTTGGGGATGAAAAACCGTTCAGGCCGTATCTCAAAATTAAACAACCGACACTCAATAGGCCCGTTGTACAGGCTGTAATACCGACCGGCGCGGATACCCAGCTTGAACGCCAGTTCCGGGTTTCCGGTGAACACGCTGGCCTTCCACCCCACGAAATGCTGTTTGAGGGTAGACCCCAGTTCCGCATACACCGGCACCAGTTCGGTTTCTTCACCCAAGCGTTCACCATAAGGCGGGTTGACCACCACCAAACCGGTAGTACCAGAAGGGCGTGCGTCGCGGGCTGGGCGACACTCAACACGAATCCGCTCGGCCATTCCGGCCCTGCGGATATTATCCTTAGCCATTCTGAGGACGTGGGCATCAAGGTCATACCCCTGAATAGCCGGGATACGGCTGTACCCGGCCTCGGCCCGATCATACGCTTCTTGTCGCAGAGCCTCCCACAGGGCGGGTTCGTGTTGTTTCCAGTATTCAAAACCGAATCCGGTACGCAGTAGTCCGGGGGCGTGATCGCCCGCCATCCACGCCGCCTCAATCAGCAAGGTGCCGGAACCACACATGGGGTCTATCAGCGTACCGCCGTCGTCCACCACCTGCGGCCAACCCGCTCTGAGTAACAAAGCCGCCGCCAGATTTTCCTTGAGCGGTGCCTTTCCGCCTTCCAGCCTATATCCACGCCGGTGAAGGCTGTCCCCGGACAGATCAATGCTGACTGTCGCCTCATCCCGATCAAGATAAACGTTGATGCGTACATCTGGCCGCGCCGTATCCACCGACGGACGCGACCCTACTGCCGCCCGGAAATAGTCGGCGATTGCGTCCTTTACCTTCTGGGCACCGTATAACGTGTGGTTAATGGCCGAGCGACTGCTGACGAAATCCACGGCAAACGTGGAGCGCGTATCCAGATGGGCCGTCCACTCCATTCGGCGTATGCCCGCATAGAGTTGATCGGGATCGGAAGCGGGAAAGCGGGTGAGCGGCAAAACGATTCGGTTGGCCAGACGAGACCACAGACACGCCGCATACGCTTCGCGGAGTGTCCCCTCGAAATACACACCGCCCCGGGCTTCCCTGACCTGGCTGGCTCCTAAAGCGTCCAGCTCTTTTACCAGTAACAATTCCAGCCCGGCTGGGGTAGTTGCAAAAAATTTCGATGGTGATGACATGCGTGATGAGCGGAAAATAAATGAAGGAAGCAGGCAGTTTATACCGCACACTCCTTTTCATCCATTGCGAACGGGACAGGAAACCAAACCACACGGACACCGTGGCCCGGTCATACCTTCAGGTTGAACTTGTCCAGCAGTGCGTACAGTGTAGGACGAGTGATGTCCAGAATCTCGGCGGCTCGGGTCATGTTTTGACCGGTTTCGGCCAAGGCCCGGGCAATGGCTTCGCGCTCGGCCGCATCCCGGACTTCCCGCAGTGTGTGGCATCTTGACCTCAATGCCTGTGCCGCTATATCCAGATCAACGGGTTCTATCATGGGTCCACGCGCCATAACAATGGCTCGCTTGACCTTATGCTCCAGTTCACGAACATTGCCCGGCCAGGGATGCGCTTCCAGGGCCAGCAAAGCGGCTTCGCTGAATCCGGTCAGATCAGGACGCTTGAGCACCTTGGCAAACCGCTCCAGAAACCAGTGGGCCAGCAAGAGCACATCGCCATCCCGCTGTCTGAGCGGTGGAATCTCAATGGTCATTTCGTTGATCCGGTAGTAAAGATCCGGGCGAAAACGGCCATCATCCATTTGCTGCACCAAATTTTGGTGCGTGGCGCAAATCAGTCGTACATCCACCGGTATGGCTTGCCGCCCCCCTACCCGTTCCACCGTGCGTTCTTGCAATACCCTTAGCAGTTTGGGTTGCAGAGAGAAAGGCAAGTCTCCTATTTCATCCAGAAAAAACGTCCCGCCATCTGCCAGTTCAAATTTGCCGCGTGTTTGCTGGGTAGCCCCGGTGTAAGCCCCTTTTTCAAATCCAAACAATTCGGATTCCAGCAGGGTTTCCGGTATGGCGGCTGAGTTGACGGCCACAAACGGTTTATGGGCACGAGGGCTTAAACGATGCAGAGTCTTGGCCAGCACCTCCTTACCCGTGCCGCTTTCTCCCACCAACAAGACAGTGAGATCCGTAGGTGCCAACCGCTCCAGCACACGACACACGTCGTGCATGGCCGGACTGATGGCTATCACGTTTTCCAGTGGACGCGCTATCGGGGTGCGATGCAGGCGACGATTTTCTTGCTCCAACGCCAAAAGCCGAAAAGCCCGGGCGATAACAAACCCCAGCACTTCTGCGTCTATCGGTTTCTGATAATAATCGTAAGCCCCCATGCCTATGGCCTGAACGGCATGGCTGCGTTCCTCGTTGCCGGTCAGCACGATGATCTTGCTGGCGGGGGCTTCAGTCAGAATGGCTTTTAACGTGGCAAACCCCTCACTGACATCATGGCTGTGGGGCGGCAAACCGAGATCCAGGGTGATAACACCTGGCTGATGCCGCTTGAGTTGATTCAGGGCGGATTCACGATTTTCCGCCACAAACACCCGGTATTGCTCGAAACTGCGACGTAACTGAAGCGTGATGCCGGGGTCATCCTCAATGATGAGCAAGGTTTCTTCGTTCACGCGACCAGTGCCTCCGGTGTAAAGCCTTCGGGGTGCTCTCCCAAGCCGACCCTGGGTATCTTCAGGTAGAAAGTAGTCCCCTGACCGGGGGTGCTTTCTACCTGTAATTCCCCACCCAAACGTCTAAGATATTCCCGGCTTTCGCACGCACCAATGCCCATCCCCGAGGCACCTTTGGTGGTTTCGAACGGAGTGAACAATCGGGTTCGGATGAAGGTTTCCGTCATACCAGGGCCGTTATCCTCAATGGCAATAAGGACATATTCCTGGGTGATGAGTCGACGCTGTATCTTGACACACCCAGTGTGGCCGACGGCCTCTTGGGCGTTTTTGATGAGATGACCCAATGCCGCCGATAAGCGATCTTTATCGGCCCGGATCAAAACCGGTGTGGGTGCAGAGGGGTAAATCGGACAGGGATTGGCCAGGGCGCGGCACTCTATAAGCTGACGTATCAACCCATCCAGATCAAAAGTTTCAGCGGGAGATTCGCTATCGGTGGGCTGCCTGACCTCTGCGATCAGCCGATTCATGCGCCGCACCACGTGATCCAGCGTGATGATGACGTCTTCGCCAAACCGCTTGTGATGAGGATGCTGCCGGGCATTGCCTAATAACAGGCTTAATTGGGTGAGCAGATTGCGTAAATCATGCACCACAAACGTAGACAAGCGGTTAAGCGTTTCAAACTGGCGGGCGATCTTCAAAGCGCGTCCGGCATCTTCCAGTGCCAGGTAACTGGCTGCCAGGCGGCTTGACGCTTTCAAGCGTTCGATGATGTCCCGGTTCCACGGAACGACATCGCTGGCGTGGGTCAGCAACACCAGACCACGCAAACGGTTTTCCGGCAACAGCAGAGGAATCAACAACCAGGCATCTGGACACTCCGCCAGCCAATCGGGCCGTTCAGGGGATGAATCACCCAGATTGACAATCCATTCCCGCCTGACCATGTAGCGGATCAGTGGATCCGAACTCTCCATAACCGGCAACTCAAGGGCCGGATTGCCATAGCGACTTCTGGGGAACAGAGTCCCGTCAGGGCTTGCTTCCCACAACAACCCGCTACGGCTATGGACGATCTGCCCCAACACCTGAATAACCCGCTCTTCCAAGGTCAACCCGCTGCACGCATCGGACAAAATGCGCCAACCCGGTGTCGATAAAATGCCTGTATTCATAACATGCTCTTCCCTTGGCAATGGATGATGGATATACACCTGTCTCACAGTGTTACAAAATCAAATGCTGTTCGCCATGCGGAAAAATCATAAGCCCACTGAAAAATGCCCAAGCGACTCATTCGGAGGCGGCATTAGCCTGTTCCCCACCACTGAAATACGGATTTTCCGGTATTCAGGACTACAAAAAATGTTTTCCAGCTTTTACCATAGCCTTTTTGCCGCGATCTGATTCGGGGCAAACTCCTCTTCTCTCTTTATGGCTGCGCTCAGTCAAAACGCTCGCCGTACCATTTTCATCCGCTAGCCCCTCTAAACCATGAATGAACTTAAAAACATATTCGATTTGGATCAAGCACTCGAATTAGCCGGTGACGACCAGGAACTGTTCGAATCTATTGCAGAAAAATTCTGGAATCGTTACCCCGAGTTGCTGGCTGTTATCCATCACGCACTGGAATCAAGTGCCTACACGGAAGGGCGTGATGCCGCACACACACTTAAAGGCAACGCCTCTTATTTGTGTGCCGCTGAGATCCATGCCCAGGCGGCTCAACTTGAACTGGCCTTCAAAGAGCATCGCCTGGAAGATGCCCGCAAGGACTGCACCCTCCTGGAGGCGGTCGGCACCCGCTTGAAGACCCATCCGGATATGGCTCACTACGCATGAGCCTGATGAATGGTGGCGCGGTGGTCGACGGATGGCTAACGACGGCGATACCGCGCCCCACTCACTATTGCGATGATCGCCCTGATGAGGACGACATTTCCCTCATCGTACTGCACTGTATCAGCCTGCCCCCCGGTGTGTTTGGTGGCGAATGGATAGACCTCCTGTTTCAAGGCACTTTGCCTGCAACCGCCCACCCTTATTTTGAAGCACTGCACACCCAGAAGCTGTCCGCTCATCTGTTGATACGCCGCGACGGGGCAGTCATCCAGTATGTTCCCTTCCACAAAAGAGCGTGGCATGCCGGGGTTTCCAGTCACCTGGGACGAGTACGCTGTAACGATTTTTCCATAGGAATTGAATTGGAAGGCACAGAAACCATCCCTTATGAACCCGTACAATACAGAATGCTGGCCGATGCCCTCGGGGCTTTGATCCGTCACTATCCCAGGCTCTCCAAGAGCACCATTACCGGACACAGCGATATAGCACCCGGGCGTAAAACTGACCCGGGTGACAGTTTTGACCGAGAGTATCTGCATAGCCTTTTGAGCGTGTCGCACACCCCCCCTTTCTCCCCTTCACTTCATTAACCAACGATACGATGCCATTTTCGGACGACTACTCCTATCAA
>JBPCSC010000205.1:0-12243 GCA_051007495.1 Methylococcaceae bacterium
GGTTTTTTTCCTCAACCGATAAATAAGCATTACGGGAACTCAAGGCTAATCCACCCGTTTCTCGCTGAGTATCTACGGCACATAAACGCACTGCCAGGTTCAAATCCCTTACCATGCGATCAATAATCAGCCATTGTTGGTAATCTTTGCGGCCGAACACGGCCCAGTCGGCTCTGACCAGATTAAATAATTTTAATACTATGGTCGTAACCCCCCTAAAATGCCCCGGTCTAAACCGGCCACAAAGATCACTGGATAGCTTTGGGACTTCGACAAACGTGAGTGAATCAGGAGATTCAGGGTATATTTCAGATGCTTCCGGCATGAAGAGCAGATGGGTTCCGGCTTCGCGCAATTTCCTTATATCTTCGTGAGGGGTTTTAGGATAAACCGTGAAGTCTTCTCCTGGGCCAAACTGCAACGGATTAACAAATATACTGACGACCGTGCGATTGGCCAGTTGCTGTGCCGTGTGTACCAGATGCAAGTGGCCAGCATGCAGATTACCCATGGTGGGTACGAAGGCTATGGTATTTTTGGTGGCTTTCCAGTCGTCAATGATGTCACGCAGTACCTCGACTTGGGTGATAATCTGCATGGTGCTTAAATCCAGTGAATGGCTTCAGGAAATAATCCGGATCGAACTTCGTCGACATAACGGTTTACGGCGGCACTTACGCTTCCGGATTCAGCCAGATAATTTTTTGCAAAACGTAGTTTCTTTCCTGGGGTTATACCCAGTAAATCATACAAAACTAATATCTGGCCATTACACCCCGGGCCTGCTCCGATACCTAGAGTAGGAATAGTTAATGCCTGGGTAATCTCGCTGGCCAATTCGGCTGGCATGCCTTCCAGTATCAGTAAACTGATACCCACTTCCTGCAAGGACATAGCCTCGTTGAATAATTCTTGGGCCGCCACGGCGTTTCGGCCCTGCATAACGAACCCTCCCATCCGGTATACCGATTGGGGCAAAAGCCCTAGATGGCCACACACCGGTACATTCTGATCCACTAAAGCCCGGATAACATCTATTCTTGTGCCGGTGCCTCCCTCCAGCTTAACCATTTGCCCACCGGCCCGTATTAAGCTGGCCGCTGTTGAAAGTGCCTGTTCTCGGTGGCTGTAACTCATATACGGCATATCCACGATCACCATAGCACGACGCACACCCCGAGTAACGGCGAGAGTGTGGTAAATCATATCTTCTACGGTTACCGGTAATGTGGTTTCGTGGCCTTGAACGACCATTCCCAGTGAGTCCCCCACCAGCACGACATCTACGCCTGCTTCATCCAATATCCGACCAAAACTGAAGTCGTAAGCGGTTAAAGCGGTTATTTTTTCGTTACGTGATTTCATGGCCTGCAAGGCGGAAATCGTCAGGCTGCGTGACGGGTCAAACATTATTTAATACCGTTAAACCACGACGCGGACATTGCTCCACCCAAGTACGTAAATAGCCTTTACCAGGAATCATCAAATCAGGTGGGGCGATTTCGGACAAAGGGTACAGTACAAATTCCCGCAAAGTTACACCTGGGTGCGGCAATTTAAGCCTGGGTTCTTCCATCAAAATATCTCCGTAGAGCAACATATCCAGATCCAGAGTACGCGGACCCCACTGCTCACCTTGTCGAACCCGTCCATGATCCAGTTCGATTCTCTGTAAGGTATCAAGTAAAGATAACGGATCCAGCGTAGTAGCGATGGACATGACCGCGTTGATGTAATCGGGTTGATCGGCAGAACCCATGGGACTGCTGCGATACAGACTGGAGAAGGCCAGTTCGCGTATATTTTTCTCGGCAGCGAGTATCCCTCGGGCCGACTGTATGGAGTGAACCGGATCAGCAAGATTGCCACCCAGTCCTATGTACACAATAAAAGTATCAGGAGACTCTGGGGACATTTTTGCTCACTTTTGATTTATTGCGCCGCTTTTTGGGCTTGCCGGAATTGATTGTGCCCGAACGGATGGTAGTCATGTCCTTGCGTTCGGCCTCATCGGCTTCAATAAAATGTTGCCACCAATCGGCCAGTTCAGAATCGACCTCTCCGGCTTCGGCTCTCAATAACAAAAAATCGTACGCGGCTCTGAAGCGCGGATGCCCAAACAGGCGAAAGGGCTTGGAACCGCTGGTGTCATCAAAACGGGATTGCAACAGCCATACATCACGGGCCAGTTGCATCACACCCCGAGGTATGGCCACCCGTTTAGACTGTGACGCAATAACCATACTGGCCGCCTCTTGATAGGCGTGCAATTCTTCATGGCCTTTTAGCATTCCGTTCCTGGCCAGTTTTCGCACGGGTTCCCATAACAAGGCGGCGAACAGGAAGTAAGGTGCTGTGGTTTTGTCATCCATAACACGCCGGTCTGTGCATTCCAGTGCCTTGACCACAAACAGGAGTGGAAAATGATGTTCCTGGCGGGTCAGACAGGTTTCAGTCTGCGGAAACAGGCAAGAAAACAAACGGTAGTGGCGTAGCTGCTCGAAAGTTTGTACGGCATAACCGGATAAAAACAACTTCAATACTTCTTCGTACAGACGGTGAGCAGAAATATCTTTTAAGAGGTGAGCCAGTTCGGGAATGGGGGCTGCGCAGTCGGGATGGATGGTAAATCCGAGTTTGACGGCAAAACGTACGGCCCGCAGCATACGAACCGGGTCTTCCCGGTAGCGTTCCAAAGGATTGCCGATCAATCGAAGCAAACCGGCCTGATGATCCGCCATGCCGCCGACATAATCCACCACAGAAAAATCCCTGATGTTGTAGTACAGGGCGTTGACGGTGAAATCTCGTCGAAAGGCATCTTCTTCTATGCTGCCATAGGCGTTATCACGAATAATCCGACCGTTTTCCACTAAGCGATCATCGCTCTCATCCAGAGTCTGCAAGCTTCTGAACGTGGCTACTTCCACTACGTCTTCACCGTAATGCACATGCGCCAAGCGGAAACGACGACCGATCAGCCGGCAGTTACGGAAAATATCCCTGACTTGCTCGGGATGGGCATCAGTGACTACGTCGAAATCTTTGGGTTCGCGTCCTAAAAGGAGATCGCGAACACATCCACCAACCAGGTACGCTTGATACCCTTCGTCACGCAAACGGTAAAGCACCTTCAGCGCACTTTGGTTGACCATCTTGCGCGAAATAATGTGTTCGGCCCGAGGATAGACGTGGCAGGAGGCCGATTCAGGGGTTGATGTCTCTACCGCATCCCTGGATGACTCGTCCAAACGTCGTAAGACGTGATCCTGAGCCTTGCGGGGGGTTTCGGAAATGTTTTGGGGTAAATCGAAAGGTGTCAGAGGCGTAATTCTTAAAGTGTGGTTAGGTTGCCCGGCATACGGGGTAACCCCGATCAGGCTTGATGTTCAATACCCCGGCTCAGTTTTTGAGCTTGGGGACAGTGATACTTTTGCCCGGTTGTATGAGTTTGTTAAGTTCAGAGCCGTTGAGTTTGCGTAAATCCGCAACACTGACACCAAACCGCCTGGAGATTGAGAACAGGCTATCTCCTTCCTTGATTTTATAATTGATGGACTGCGAAGCCCGGATACCAGAGGCGGTCAGCGTAAGCTTCTTGCCGGCATCTTTATCCCAAAGCACTAATTTCTGGCCATCCTTGATGCCTTTTTTTACCGACAACGCATTCCATTTGCTGATTTGTTCTACATCTATTGAATGCTTTTTGGCGATTGACCAGAGAGTATCGCCAGGTTGTATTACGTAGTGGATTCGTTTGCCGGAGTTGTCATCCGAGCGGCTGTCATGGCCCGCTGCACCAAGACGATTGACTTCAGTCGCCTGAGGCTTATCGTCTGTTTTCATGGCTACCCGGGTTACCTTTCCCGGTTGAAGTTTGTCTTGCCTGGCACGACTGCTGGCCCGATCTGACTCATTGCCTTCATTTTCTGCTCGACGCGCTTCCGGTGAGTTGCCTTGGCTTTCTTGGGCCAATCGGTACAAGGCACTTTTGAATTCGTCGGTTTTATCTGCAGGTATAAACAAATGATAGCTGCCATCGGCGTCGGCTATGCGCTGTTTGAATCCGGGATTCAGTTCCTGCAACTTATCCAGGGATATATCCGCTACATCGGCTGCCAAGGCCAGATTGATCTGGGTGTTCACTTTAACCGGCTTGAACAAAGCCTCATTTGGAATGTGGTGTAGATCAATCCCGTATTGATTGGCACCCTCAAACAATTTGGCCACAGCCAGCAGCCGTGGAACATAAGATCGGGTTTCACCCGGCAAATCCAAAGACCAGAAATCTGTTGGCCTGTTTTGCGCCAGATTCTTCTGTATTGCCCGCTCTACCGCACCTTCTCCGCAGTTATAAGCGGCCAAGGCCAACAACCAATCGCCATTGAATTCATGGTGCAGTTTCTTAAGATACTTGATGGCCGCTCGCGTGGAGGCATAGACATCGCGGCGACCGTCGTAGGATCGGTTTTGTCTCAATCCGTAGCGTCGTCCGGTGGCCGGTATGAACTGCCAAATCCCCGCAGCATTGGCCGGAGACACAGCATGTGGCTGGAACGCACTCTCAATGATGGGCAACAACGCGATCTCACCCGGTACTTCGTGTTTTTCCAGTTGACGCACGATCGAATAGAGAAAGGGTTTGGCCCGGGTTTGCACCCGGTCGATGTAGGTAGGATGATTAACGAACCATTCCAGTTCTTTGTCTATGTCTTCATGTTCTATGGGGGGGAGATCATAGAGGTCGAACAATCGCTCCCATAAGTTGTCATGACGGGTCAGGTTTTCTGTTGCGCTGTGATTCAGTTCCGGGTTCTTCATGCCCAACCAGCGCCCCGCATTAAGGGGGCGTTTTTTATCGCTAGCTGACAACCCCGACTCGTCATAATCAGTTAAACTGACTTCACTCCCGACCCGGGAGGCATGCTGTACACACCCACCCAAACCAAGAGTGATGACCGGGATGAGGGACAGCAAGCGGATATCTGGTTTATGCCATTTCATTCGTTTTCCTCAGCGTTCAGTCGGGTAAGTCACCGTGAGATCACCAATACCACAACCATAATAATGAACAGGATGCAGCATCTACACCCCCGCTTATCGTTTTTGGAGTGGTATAACCTCTCGACTCTGGGGCAAATTTTGCAAACCGTCGAGGCATCGTACCTTCAAACGGCCTTAAAGCTTACTTACAATCAAAAAACATTACAAGTTGGCTCCTTAGGTTCCGAATCGATCTACATAGGCGACGCTTTCGTCAAAAACCTGGTGTTGATAGACAGCGAAGCTGAAAGCGTAGTACGGCGCACTTCGTGGGTCAGAGCCTTGCCGGGAGAGTTGCCCATACCCACTGCCAGCATCGAAACGGTCATCCTGCCTCATTTGCTGGAATTTGAAAGCCATCATCAGGAAATCCTGGCTGAGATATGCCGGGTCATGAAACCCGAAGGCCATCTCATCGTGTTGGGTCTGAATCCCTGGAATCTACAAGGGGTTCTTCAGCATCTCCCGCTATATGCCCCCTTTTGGCGAGGGCATGTTCTAGGTTGTTCCCGTATTATGCACTGGCTTAACAATTTACGGTTTGAGGCTGAATTCCATGCGGGCTTTAATCTGAGTACTTCACGATACATCATGCAACCCCGCACTTATCTGGAACAGACCCAAGCCAGGCTATCCTTTGCTTATGCCATCAAGGCCATTAAACGTGACTACACAATAATTCCTATAGAACCCGACTGGCTAAGCACGCCCAGCCTCTCGGCTGGACCTGTGTTTGGCACCACTCAGCGCATTTCCAGCGGCGCAGAAGAGTAGCCCAGGTCATCTCTGTCCACTTCCTCATGTTATTTTTAACCGATTCTGGCCCTTACCTAAAAAACCGCCCTGGTCTTGATCGGATGATGCTTGGGGTAACCCTGGCATTGTTGCCGGGTAGTTTGACTCAAATATGGATGCAAGGATGGGGATTGATCTACCACGCTCCGATAGCCATTCTGTCGGCACTGCTCTTCGAGGCTATGGTTTTGCTTCTCCGTGGTCGCCCGGTGCGGGCTACATTAAGTGATGGCAGCACCGTACTGACCGCAGTGCTTTTGGCTGTGTGCCTGCCACCGCTAACCCCTTGGTGGGTCACGGTCATTGGAGCGGCTGTAGCCATCATCCTGGCCAAACAGCTGTATGGTGGGCTGGGTTATAACGTATTTAATCCGGCAATGGTGGCCTACGCCGTACTGCTGGTTTCATTTCCAAGACTGATGACAGTCTGGCCTCACGCCAACCTGGACTTGATCACCACCGGCCAATACATTTTGAGTCAGTCCAGTCTGGATGGTCTGACCGGAGCCACACCGCTTGATGCCGTCAAAACACAGTGGATACAGGTTGGCGCGTCTGGCGAGCTTCCTGCGTTTGCGCCAACAGCCCCACATTGGGCCTGGATAAACCTGGCGTACGCACTCGGCGGGGTCTGGCTGGTGTCTCAACGCTGGTGCGACTGGCGTATACCGACCGGCTTTCTGGCGGCATTCTTCGCCATCAGCCTGGTCGCCTACCTGTCAAATCCCCAACACTACCCTACCCCGCTGTTTCAGTTGTCTGCCGGTGCCACCATGCTGGGTGCTTTTTTTATTGCCACTGATCCTGTCACTGCAGCCAGCAGCCCGCGTGGGCGCTGGATTTATGCCATAGGGATAGGCACCATCCTGGCCCTCATCCGCTTGTACGGTTCGTATCCCGATGGCGTAGCCTTCGCCGTGCTGATTATGAATTTTGTCGTTCCTACTCTGGATCGCTATACCCGGCCACGGGTCTACGGATCATCCTGATGCCCATTCAAAATGGCTCTCTACGAGCAGGGCTTCACCTAGGTGGTGCAACTTTTATCGGTTTAAGTCTGATCGGCCTGTTGCATACGGGAGTCGAATCACGCATCTCTACCCAGCAGCGTCAGTCTCTTGATCGGCATATAGCTTCGCTATTACCTCAGGGCAGTGACGTGAGCAATCCCAAGGCTTGGGCCACGATTCCACCAATCGGTGCAAAAGCCGGTGGTGCACCGGTTCGGGTTTACCCGGTTATTCAAGGGAATACGCTGGTGGCACTGCTGGCGGAAGAGGTTGCTCCCGATGGGTACAACGGTACGATAAAGCTGCTGATCGGCATCAACATGGAAGGGCGATTACTCGGCGTTCGGGTGATGTCACACCGGGAAACCCCAGGGCTTGGAGACTGGATAGACGAAGACAAATCAAACTGGATTCGGCAATTTGCCGGATTAAGCCTGGATGATCCCAAGCGTTGGGCGGTAAAGCGAGACGGCGGAGATTTCGACCAGTTTGCAGGGGCCACCATCACCCCCAGGGCTGTGGTTAAAGCCGTCAGAAATACTTTGCTCTGGCTCAAAGCAGAAGCCAAAAGCCAGACTCAGCCTGACGAACATGGATAGTTATCGCTCCAGCAAGCGGGGCATCAATTCCACTAAATTACAGGGACGGGTGCGAAAATCCAGTTGTGCCGCAATCAGCAAATCCCACGCTGTACGGCAGGCACCGGTGGATCCGGGCAAACAAAATAAATAGGTTCCGTTTGCCACCCCAGCCAATGCGCGGGACTGCAAGGTGGATGTCCCTATTTCTTGGTAGGACAGGCTGCGAAACATTTCCCCGAAGCCATCCAGAGTTTTGTCAAACAATACCGATACGGCCTCAGGCGTACCATCACGACCGGTAACGCCTGTACCGCCAGTAGTGATAATAACCTGCGTACGGGGTTCAACTATCCAGTTCGAGATGGTGGCGCGGATACGATAAATGTCATCGGCGACGATTTGCCGATCAATCAAACGGTGGCCTGCAACGGTCAGGCACTCAACCAGCGTTTGGCCGGATGTATCGCTGTCGAGGGTGCGGGTATCAGATACCGTCAGCACGGCGATACCCAGTGACATGAACATTCTTTCTGTATTCATTGTGAAGCTCATTCGAGTTAAAGACTAAGTCATTGCTGGCCACTCGGGCGATCAGGTACTGAACTTGTATAATGACCGCCCACTGTTCCACTGACATTCAGGAAATTTATGCCCAAAGTCACTATGTATTCTACCGACCATTGCCCATTCTGCGTCATGGCCGAACGCTTGTTGCTAAAGAAGGGGGTTAAGGAGATGGAAAAGTTGAGAGTTGACCGAGATCCCGCTCTGCGCGAACACATGATGAAGATTACCCGTCGTCGCACCGTGCCACAGATTTTCATCGGGGATCTTCATGTTGGCGGTTACGATGACCTTTCCGCCCTGGATCGGCGCGGTCAACTGGACGAACTCCTCAAATAAAGTGCAAAGGTGTACTTGAAACTGAAACCATTGTGCAAGGTCTAGACGTTCTGTATATTCGCCGCGTCCTCAAGACCTAGCCCATACCGAATAACCGATCGAGGACAGCCACCAGTTGACGGGGCTACATTCGGTCAGGCATCACAACTTATAAAATTAAACATTCCAACTAGAGGGAAGAAATATGCACACTCACACACGCTCTCACACATTCATAACCGGCTGGCTGCTCGCCTTCAGTTTGTTTCTTTCATTGCTGATTCCGGCTTCGGTCTCGGCGCATGGCGGAGCCAGCGGCGTTGATACCGATACCTGCCGCATCCCCGTAGATTCCCACTGGGTTCACTTCACGGCGTATCAACCGCAACTGTCCGGCACTACTGAATTTTGCAGTGCCATCCCCGAAATAGGGATGACCACCGTCGTGTTCGATTACGAAGGCAAAGCACTTCGCAATATGACCGTCGAGTTTGAGATCACGAAAGAACCGGAAGGCACTCGGGTGTTCTACAAAGAGCCGATGTCCTACCCCACCGGTTCGGCCAACACACAGGTCAATTTTACTGAAACGGGTTCTTACCTCACCCACATTACGCTGGTCAATGACGGCAAAAAAATAGACGCTCACATTCCCTTCAAAGTGGGATCTTCGCAGACCGGTATCTCAGGAAGCACTTGGTTGATCCTTGCCTTGGTGCTAGGGGCGATAGGCTACATTGTGTATCTGTCTAACGCAGGTTTCAAAGGTGCTGTGGATAAAATTCTCAACAAGAAATCGGCCTGATACCCTCTCAAAAATTGATCCTCTTGCTTTTGCGTGATTCTGACCCGAATTTCTGCCCCTCTCGGTAAGAGTCTCTTCGGTCAGCCCCCGGTGTGGGATAACCCTCCGGGGGAGACCCACCCCTCGCCTGATCCCACACCATGGCAAAACCATGATGAAGCCTCGATTGGCGACCCACAAACTTGTACAACCCGAGCATCTCGGATGAACGCCAGTGCGCGGCACGGTGAAATGTCCGGGCTCCATTCAAAACAGAACGGTACATACCCATGAGTATTAATCCCCTGGCCATTTGGTTGGGATTCGTTGTGCTGTCGGCTTCCATGGCCACTTCAGCCGTAACTTCCCCTCCTCCCAGTGCAAAAATTGATCAAGGCGAAGCCGAACCTTTCTGCAACAGCGGTGCGCCTCAGGATTGGCGCAAAGCTCAAGTACTGGAAGGCGTATCCATACAGGAGTCAAGAGTCTGCAACCCAGACAACCCTGCCGACATTGCTGCTTTTGTTAAGGGTACCAACAACATCTCCATGCAGACCCTCATGGATACCTCCAACCTGGCTGCCGATGCGGTCACCATGTTCAATGACGCAGATAATGACGGCGACCCAGACACCTACATCATCAAGCTTGAAATTCTGGAACTGAATGGCCACTCTCCTGATTTCCCTGGCGTAGTGCCTACCTTTGACATAGCACCCGGCATACAACCCAGTTTCTGGGTGTTCGCCCCCAAAAGCCGTGATATGTCTACCCGCAGTTTTGCCAGCGTTGAAGCCAATCCGCTGATCAGAATGCCTTCAGCACCCATACGGGTTGAACAGGGTGACACCGTTTATTTAGTGGTCGAAAACACGCACTACTTCCCGCACTCTATCCATCTACACGGTGTTGACCACCCGTTTATGGATCATAGTGGTGAGGGTAACGACGGTGTGGGTCAGACTAGCCACATGGACATCATGCCGGGCGAGAGTAAAACCTACGTCATCAAACCGCGTCAGGCCGGCACCATGTATTACCACTGCCATGTACAACCCCATACTCATATCCCCATGGGCTTGGCGGGTTTGTTCATAGTAGAAGAAAATCGCCCCAACAACTGGGTGCAAACCTTTAATGTAGGGGCCGGCCAGGTGCGTCATCCCTCGGTTGCCGTGCAGGAAAAATTCACCCAGGAATACGACCTCCACTACCAATCCATAGATAAAGAACTGCATGCCCTGCCGCAATCGGCTAATGATCCGCGCCTGATTGCCAAGGCTATGAATCAGGACTACGACATCACCGATGCCACGGATGATTACTTCATCATGAATGGCCGCGCCTTCCCTTATACCCTGCGTGAATCTCTGATTACGGTTAATCCCAACGAAAAAGTCAAACTCAGGGTGCTCAACGGCCACAGTGAAACCATGGCTTTACATGCTCATGGCCACAAGGCAACTGAAACCCACTACGATGGCGTTGAACAAAACCCCATGGCTCAAGTGACCCGCGATGTCTACATGCTGGCTCCGGCCCAACGGCTGGATTTAGCCTTGAACACCACCAACGACGGCCTGCATAGTTTTGGTTCTGGGATCTGGATGTTTCACGATCACGTAGAAAAAGCCTTTACCACCAATGGAATGGGCGAAGGTGGCAGCATCAGCCTCATCGTCTATAAAGACTTTTTGGAAGATAACGGCACTCCCAAAACGCATGGCATGGATCTCAAACCCTATTTCACCAAAGCCTTTTGGGAACGTAAGGTGCCGGTCTGGCAATACTACAACGACGACTGGAACAGCTTGGGGGAACCGGTCGGTATGCGCCAGGCGGAACCACAAGCGACAACCCCTCGTCCAGCCATAGCAGCAGCCAGCAACGCCACGGCTCAGATCACCCCCGGCAATAATCCTGTGGGGAGTCTGTTTTCGGGTTTGTTGTTGGGCATTGCCGGTTATTTCGCCTATGCCTACCGCTTGACGCTGCTCGGCCACGTCAATCGGCTGATATCAAACTTCAAAGCCAAACAGTAACGCGGTGAATATCATGTTAAACCCAATCAGTTTGCTCATAGCGGGCGGCTTGCTGATCAGCCCGCTGGCCGCTTTGGCGGTTTCGGATCAGCGCGAGATCATCGAACACAATCAATTTATGGATCACGGTGACGGTCATTTGATGGATATGGATGGCGGCATGGTCATGGGGCAAAACAAGGATAAATTGCCGGCCGGGTGCGACCGCGTCAGTGAAGATGCTGAGATCACCGTACACGCCGGTCACCAATATGCCAGGAATTATCCGGGCACCATGTTTGGTTTTGATAAACACGAATGGAAAGTAAAGCCCTGCACCCGACTCACCGTACATTTCATCAACGAAGACAACATACGCCATCAGTGGATGATGCACGGACTGCCCAAGTTTATGTACGACAAAGGGATGTTTCATCTGGAAGTGACCGGCCCCGCCAAAATCAGCGGGACACTCATACTGCCCAAAGAAGACAGAACCTATCTGGTACATTGCGACATGGCCCAGCACATGGAGAAAGGCATGAAAGGGCAATTGGTGGTAGGAAACGGCAGCACGCCCTTCCCGAGCATCCCGGGCGTGACTGAAAAAGTCATCGCAGATGATTATTCGGGAGCCAAACCCATGGCGGCCAGTTCTGAACCCCGTCCTATGACCCAGCCAACGGCTTCAGTACCGCCATTACCCTTAACGGCAACAGCGGAAGCCACCAAAACTTCAGTAGACTCATCATCTGGGTCATACCTGTTCGGTGTTCTCTTGGGTGCCTTGGGTACGCCTTGGGTCATCGGTGGCTACCGGAAGCGGTTTCAGGGAATGACTCAACGTGAAGTTTTAGAATATTTATGGGTACGGAGTCGCCATGCATTCAACCTGAGTCTGGCCTGGCTACAAACCCTATACAGCCAGTTTACCCACAAAAGTTAGCAATCCTCATCCGGGATGACAGCACGCAGTGGTGTCATCCCGCTACCCCCACGCCCCTCGTTCCCGTTCCAGCAAACCCCGTTTCCAGGTATCACCCCAACGATATCCCGAAAGGCTGCCATCACGGCAGATCACCCGGTGACAGGGAATCACCAAAGCCCACCGGTTGGCGGCACATGCC